>JAFQSI010000181.1 GCA_017409645.1 Oscillospiraceae bacterium
AGTAGGGGTTGGTGGGATGCTCCTGGACACCGCCGATCTGGGCGTTGTACAGGTCGTAGTACTCGTTGGAGTACAGGGGGATCTCGGGCAGCAGGTAGTTCCAGCGCTGGATGTACAGCTTCCACCAAGTGGCGTAAACGTCATCCTCGGTCTGCCACACGCCGCCCTCGGGGACAGCGGTGTTGTAGACCATGGCGTAGGACAGGAAGTCCATACCCAGGGTGTACAGGGTGCCATCGATCTCGATGTAGGCGAAGCCAGTCTCGGGATCCTCGATGACCTGGTCGATGGTGACATCCTTGCCGAACTTGGAGTACAGGGAGACATAGTCCTCACCGTAAACCTTGTTGGCCAGAGACTTCAGCTCAGCGACAGGCAGCTCAGCCTGAGGCTCAGTGGTGGTCTCAACGGGTGCGGGGTTGGTGTCAGCGGGAGTGCTGGTCTCAGCGGGCTTATCGCCGCCGCAGGCAACGAGGCCCAGGACCATGACAACCGCCAGAACCAGAGCAAGCAGTTTCTTCATTTTCTTTTCCTCCTTATTAATTTCACCGGTGAAGGGCCGGTCTTTTATAATAATTGTTCCGCGTTCCGCTTAACAAATTATTAATAACTGAAGTATACCCGTTCCTTTCGAAAAATGCAAGGGAAAAGATAGGATTTTTCACGGTTCCCATCCATTTTTTCCAGATTCTACGAAAGCCACAGCCGGACTGCCCAAAACAGCGGGCCGCTCCGTGCATCCTGACGGGCGCAGAAGGACTTCATTTTTACAAGAATTATTGATACTATAGCATAATCAATCGACGGAATCAACTCTTTTTTGCAACTTTTCTTTACTAAATTGCGAACTCGTCCCTTTGCACGAAGGACCAGACAAAAACAGAGGACATTTTGGGCACTTCTTACAATTTGATATTTTCCGACGGATTTCCCGCGGATAATCCGCTGAAAATATCTCTTTTTCCCGTTCTTTGTCAGACCGTCCGTCAGGGACAAACGTCCCGTTTCTGCGCAATTTGTTGCTCAGATGCTTCCCAGAAGCACAGTTGTGTCCGTTGCGTTTGCAACCGTGTGCCGCAGCTCCTGCATTTTGCAATTTTTCCGGAAGCGTCTTTCATCCTTTTCGCTTCAGACCGCAAAAGCAGCCGGTTCACACCTCTGCCCCTGCGTTTTGCAGCTGTTTCAGCAGGAAATCCTTCAGCTCCTCAAAGCCGCCCTGGGGATATTGAGCGGTGTCGAGCCCCTTGCGGTTGATGATGCAGGGCGTCAGCAGGAAGACCTGCATTCCCACGGCGGCGGCGGGGACCATGTCCTCGGCCACGTCGTTGCCCACCATCAGGCAGTTTTCGGGTTTTTTGCCCAGCTTCTGGAGGATCTCCCGGTAATATTCGGGGCTGGGCTTGGCGCGGCAGGAATTTTCGTAGGTGGTGATCAGGGAGAAATCCTCCGGCTTCAGTCCCGCCCAGCGGATCCGCTGCCGGGTGGCGATGGCCGGAAACACCGGCGCGGTGGCCAGGACCCGGTCCACGCCCCGCTCCTTCAGCAGCCCGATGACCTCGGCCGCCTCAGGCGCAAAGCCGCATACGGCCCGGGCCAGATTGAAGTCCGTGGCGTAGAACTCCAGCAGCAGCGGCTCATCCTTCCGGGCGTCCGCGCCGAAGATCCCGCAGAAGGTCTGCCAGAAGACCTCCTCGTTGGTCGCGGTCCCATCATTTTCCGCAATGGCCCAGCATCCGGACCAGATCGCCGCGATGAGCTGCCTGGGATCGTAGCCCTGGGGCTCCATCTTCACAGCCATCAGATCCAGGTAGGTATTGACATACTTGTCCTGGTCCATGGGAAGCAATGTGCCGTCCAGATCAAAGAATACGGTATCGATCATGTTGTTCACTCCTTTCGGCGGCTCAAGTATACCACGCCGCCCCCGCCCGGGTGTGAAGCATTTGTGAATTCTCGGTTTCTTTCCTTGCATTTGATTTCCAGTTCCGCTATAATACGGGCGAGCAAGTTGTGATTTCAACATTCTGCATTTTACATGAAGCACTTATCAGCTTGACTCAACACCGCACCTCTTGCCTCCCCCGCAGGGGGCACCCCAGGGTGGCTTCTCTTGCCCCTGCGGGGCAATTCACCTTCAGGGGGACCGCGAAGCGGTGGAGGGGGTGTGCTTTCAATGATAGGACACTCCCCCAGTCAGCTTCGCTGACAGCCCCCTCTGAGAGGGGGCCGGGAATAACGTTCTGAGTTAACACGATAAGTGTTTCTACATTATATATAATAGTAAGGAGAATCCCCCATGTCTCATTATGATTATCTGATCGTCGGCGCGGGTCTGTACGGCGCCGTCTGCGCCCGGGAGGCCGTGAAGGCCGGAAAATCCGTCCTGGTCATCGACAAGCGGCCCAACATCGCGGGCAATGTCTACACCCAGGAGGTCGAGGGCATCAACGTCCACGTCTACGGCGCCCATATCTTCCACACCAACAACAAGACCGTTTGGGATTATGTCAACCAGTTCGCCGAATTCAACCGCTTCACCAACTCCCCCGTGGCCAATTACAGGGGCGAGCTGTACTCCCTGCCCTTCAACATGTACACCTTCAACAAGATGTGGGGCGTTGTGACCCCCGAGGAGGCCGAGGCCAAGATCGCCGGGCAGCGCGCTGCCGCCGGCATCACCGAGCCGAAGAACCTGGAGGAGCAGGCCATCAGTTTGGTGGGCACCGACATCTACGAAAAGCTCGTCAAGGGCTACACCGAGAAGCAGTGGGGCCGGGACTGCAAGGATCTGCCCGCCTTCATCATCAAGCGTCTCCCCGTCCGCTTCACCTTCGACAACAACTACTTCAACGCCCTCTACCAGGGCATCCCCATGGGCGGCTACACCAAAATGGTGGCGAACATGCTTGACGGCATCGAGGTCCGGCTGAATGTGGACTATCTCGCCAGCAAGGCAGAGCTGGACGCCCTGGCCGACAAGGTCATCTACACCGGCCCCATCGACGCCTATTTCGGCTACCGTCTGGGTAATCTGGAGTACCGCTCCGTCCGCTTCGAGACGGAGGTCCTGGACAAGCCCAATTTCCAGGGCAACGCCGCCGTCAACTACACCGACCGGGAGACTCCCTGGACCCGGATCATCGAGCATAAGTGGTTCGAGTTCGGCGATCAGCCCAAGACCGTCATTTCCCGGGAGTATTCCTCCGAGTGGAAGCCCGGCGACGAGCCCTACTACCCCGTCAACGACCAGCGCAACGGCGCGCTCTACCAGCAGTACAAGGCCCTCGCCGATGCCGAGGAGAAGGTCATCTTCGGCGGCCGCCTGGGCGAATACAAGTATTACGACATGGACGCCGTCATCGCCTCTGCACTGAATAAGTGCGAGGAGCTGTTCTGATCCCCACCGGGCCTGCCCAACGGCAGGCCCGGTTTCTGTACCATCAATACCCCTGTAGGGTGGGGTCATGACCCCACCGACCACGCCGGATGATCACCCAGGCAGGTCCGTTCCGCCCAGCTCCCAAATTTCTACGTCATTGCGAGGAGCCGTCAGGCGACGTGGCAATCTCCTGGCCGGCCCGGGCAGTCATCGTACCTGGTCGGCGGGGGCATGCCCCCGCCCTACTTGACGGAATTCCGAAACTGTGCTAAAATTGCCTTGTAATATGCCGCTGTGGTGGAATGGTAGACACCGCGGACTTAAAATCCGCTGGGGGCAACTCCGTACCGGTTCGAGTCCGGTCAGCGGCACCATAAAAAACGCACTTGCGAAAGCAAGTGCGTTTTTTCGTATTCAGTGTAAAATTTCGTCCAGAAATCCCGAACACTTCTCCCGGAACTCCTCCCGGGTGCCGTCATTATATAATGTATGGTCGCACATTCCCCGGAACCAGCTTTCGCTCTTTTGGGCGTTGATCCGGTTCTCGGCGTATTCTCTTGAGATGCCGTCGCGCTCCATGAGCCGCCGGATCCGGTCGGCCTTGGGCGCGCAGACGGCGACGGTGGTGTCGCAGAGCTGGGCCAGACCGCCCTCGAACAGGGCGATGGCGTCGATGGCGGCCAGGGCGGGTTTTTCCGCCAATCTGCGAACGATTTCGGCCCGGATGGCCCCATGGGTGATGGCGTTCAGGTCGGCCAGGGCCTGCTCATCGTTGAAAACGATGGCCCCCAATTTTTTCCGCTCCAGCTTTTTATCCACAACCACGCCGGGAAATCTGTGGTCAATGGCGTTCAAAAGCACCTCGTCCCGGGTCAGAAGCTCGTGGTAGACCGCGTCGCAGTCCAAAACCAGCCCGCCGCGATGCTCGATCTCTTTCAATAAGGTAGTCTTTCCGCAGCCGGTGCCGCCGGTGATGCCGATGATCATTCGATCTCCTCCGCGTCGATGATGTGGAAGCCCGCGGCCTTCTTCAGCCGGTTCTGGACCGCGAAGGCCAGACCGCCG
>JAFQSI010000182.1 GCA_017409645.1 Oscillospiraceae bacterium
CAAGCAGGAGCGAAAGCGGGGCGAATATGATATTCGCCCCGCTCCTTCTATGTCAAGGGCGTTTCCTGCGCAGAACAAATGAAGGAGGATCAAAAATGAAATTCTCCAGATCCCTCAAGCTCAATCACATCTTCCGCCGACTCTACGCCGCCGGGGGCCACGGGAACAAATTCCTGGTCCTGTACGCCCGGAAAAACCGGCTGGGCGAAAATCGGGTGGGTGTGACCGTGAGTAAAAAGCTGGGAAAGGCCGTCGTCCGGAATCGGGTGCGACGCCGTCTGCGGGAGGTCTATCGGCTCCATGAAAGCCGTTTCCTGCCCGGGTGGGACATCGTTGTGGTGGCCCGCGGCCGCGCTGTGGACGCAAGCTTTTCCGAACTGACCAGGGCATACCTGTCCCTGGCGAAAAAATGCGGTATTTTGCGGGAGGATGGGCAATGAAACGCTTCATGCTCGTTTGCATCCAGTTTTACCGCAGACGCATCTCCCCCCTCTTTCCCCCCTGCTGCCGTTACCGGCCCACCTGCTCCGAATACGCGGTGCAGGCCATCTCCAAATACGGAGCCTGGAAGGGCGGCTGGATGGCCTTCAAGCGGATCTGTCGCTGCCATCCCTTTTCCAAGCGGGACTGGTACGATCCCGTACCCTGAGTCCCCTGATTCCCCATTACATTAGGAGGAAAAACCATGTTTTTAGCATTTAAGCTTTCCAACCTGATCACCGTTCCCTTTGGTTGGATCCTGGCCCAGCTGTACAACCTGACCGGCAACTACGGTGTTGCCATGATCCTGTTCGCAGTGGTCGTCTATATGGCCCTGCTGCCCGTCACTGCCAAGAGCAAGAAGAGCATGATGAAGATGTCCCGCATGCAGCCGCAGATGCAGGAGATCCAGCGCCGTTACGCCGGCGACCAGCAGAAGCAGGCCGAAGCCCTGCAGCAGCTGCAGCGCGACGAGGGCACGAGCATGTACGGCGGATGCCTGTGGAGCCTCATCCCCATGTTCATCCTGTTCCCCCTGTTCACCGTCATCCGTGAGCCCATCACCTACATCCTCGGCTGCGGTGCAGACGTCTCCGCCGAGATCGTGGAGATCCTGAAGAACCTGGCCCCCGAGGCCTTCGGCCGCAATGCCTACTATGCCCAGGTCACCGCTGCCCAGCTGATCCCCCAGTTCGCCGCCGAGATCCAGGCCGCCATCCCCGACATCGGTGAGAATGTCCTGGCCGGTATCAACTTCAATTTCCTGGGCATCGACGTGGGTGCCATCCCCGACTGGAAATTCTGGAGCTGGAGCGCCTACAACTGGTCCACCATCGGCCTGTTCCTGATCCCCGTGCTGTCCGCCGGCATGCAGGTCCTGCAGACCAAGATCATGCAGAAGATGAACAACTCCGTCATCACCGACAAGAACGGCGTCCAGGATGAGGAGACTGCCAAGAATTCCCAGGTCAACCAGACCACCAACTCCATGATGCTGATGATGCCCCTGATGTCCCTGATGATCGGCTTCACCGTTTCTGCCGGTCTGAGCATCTACTGGCTCGTGGGCGGTGTGGTCCGCACCATCCAGGATGTCATCCTGACCAACCGCTACCGCAAGATCTACGACGCCGAAGACGCCGTGAAGCTCCAGCGCAAGATGGAGCTGGACGCCATCGAGGCCGAGAAGGAGCGCGTCCGCGCCGAGCGCCGTGCCGCCAACCCCGATGGTCAGACCCAGAACACCAGCAAGAAGAAGCTGCAGAAGGCCGAGGCTCAGCGCATCGCCGCCGAGAAGGCCGCCGCCGCCCGGGAGTACAACGCCAGGCGCGGCATCGTCGAGGAGGAGGAGGACCACTCCGACGTCCTGTCCGGCATCCCCGAGCGTCCCTACTGCAAGGGCCGCGCCTATGACCCCAACCGCTACAACCGCTGATATCGAGGTAGACACAACATGGAAAAGAGTATCATCACCACCGGCAAGACCATTGACGAGGCCATTGCCGTTGCCCTGGCCAAGCTGGGCATGGATCGCGACAGCGTTTCCGTCACCGTGCTGGAGCAGGCAAAGTCCGGATTTTTCGGCATCGGCCGCGTGGACGCCAAGGTCCAGGTGACCTACGAGGCTCCCGACCTGAAGCCCGCTGCCCCCAAGGCTGAAGCCGCGCCCGCAGAGGTGAAGACCGAGGCTCCCAAGGCTGCTCCCGCCCCCAAGGCGGAGGCTGCCCCCCGGATCGCCCTCAGCTCCGCTTCCCGCTCCAAGCCCAAGGCTCCCAAGGCCGCCCCCAAGACTGAGGCTGCCCCCAAGGCAGAGGCTCCCAAGCCCGTGGAGAAGAAGACCGAGCCCAAGCCCGAGGTCAAGGCAGAGCCCAAGAAGGCCCCCGAGAAGAAGCCTGTCGAAAAGAAGCCCGTGGAGAAGAAGCCCGAGCGCTCTCCCAAGGCCCCCAAGGCCGAGCGCACCTACGCTCCCGCCGCTCCCGGCTCCAACGAGGAGAAGATCGAGCAGTTCATCAAGGGTCTGCTGGAGAATATGGATTCCCAGGCTGTGCCCCACTGCTGGTCCGACGCCGACGGCAGCTACCGGGTGGACCTGACCGGTGAGGGTCTGGGCTTCCTGATCGGCCGCCGGGGCGAGACCCTGGACGCCATCCAGCACCTGACCAACTACGCCGTCAACCGTTCCATCGACGGCCATGTCCGCGTCAATGTGGATGCCGAGAGCTACCGCGAGAAGCGGGAGGATTCCCTCCGCCGCTACGCCCGGAAGAAGGCCCAGCAGGTCCTGAAGAACCGCCGCCGGACCACCCTGGAGCCCATGAACGCCTATGAGCGCCATGTGATCCACGCTTCCCTGCAGGATATGGACAACATCACCACCCACTCCACCGGCACCGAGCCCAACCGCCGTGTCGTCATCGAGTATGTGAGATAATCAAGCGAACTGCGTGCGCCGCGAAAACGGCGCACGCATTTTGTATTCCTTCCTCTGTCATTGCGAGGGCCGCAGGCCCGTGGCAATCCGTGCCCCCGCGATGCGCAGCATCGCCCGCTCCCATAGGGAGCGGAAAGAGAACGGATTGCCACGTCGGCCTGCGGCCTCCTCGCAAAGACAGCCGTATCGCTGCCTGCTCCAATCTCATTTCTGTTTCTTAAACTGACCGTATCGTCCCACAGGCGGAAGCCGTATGCACGGACGTGACCGCACATCAAATTCAGCTGACACATTTCTTTCCAAATGTCAATTGACAAGCACCTGTTCCGGGTCTACAATCGTCATAGACAACAAAAAGGAGGAATTTTTCCATGCAAGTGGACCGAAATGCCCTGCGAATGATCCAGGAACTCTCCGACGCCCCCGGCGCCTCCGGCTTTGAGGATGCCGTGGTGGCCGTGGCCAGAAACTACTGCGCCCTCATCGGACCGATGGAGGAGGATTTCCTGCGCAACCTCTACATCCGCCGGAAGGAGAACCACGGCGGCCGCCCGGTGGTGATGCTGGACGCTCACTCCGACGAGGTGGGCCTGGTGGTCCATTCCATCAAGCCCAACGGCACGCTCCGCTTTCTGATGCTGGGCAGCTGGAACAAGAACGCCCTCATCGGCACGAAGGTGCTGGTGCGCAACGCCGACGGCGACTACATCCCCGGCATCATCGCCGCCAAGCCCGTCCACTTCATGACCTCCGACGAGGAGAAGCGCCAGAAGACGGTGGACATCGGCGACATGGTCATCGACGTTGGTGCCGTTTCCTACGAGGACGCTGTGGAAAACTTCCGCGTCCGCATGGGCGAGCCGGTGGTGCCCGACACGAAATTTGCCTATGACGAGAAGCGGGATCTGATGTTCGGCAAGGGCTTCGACTGCCGCATCGGCTGCGCGGCCATGATCGAGGCCCTGCGGCGCCTGGACGGGAAGGAGCTGCCCTGCGACGTCATCGCGGTGCTGTCCACCCAGGAGGAGCTGGGCCCGAGAAATTCCAAGGTCACCGTCCACCGCATCCACCCCGACATTGCCATCGTCATGGAGGGCTGCCCCGCCGACGACACTTTCACCGAACCCTACGCCATCCAGACCGCCCTGAAGAAGGGCCCCATGTTCCGCCATCTGGACGTGAGCGCCATCTGCGCTCCCCGGTATCAGCGCTGGGCACTGGATCTGGCGGCCCGGAAGGGCATCCCGGTCCAGGAATCCGTCCGCCAGGGCGGCGGCAACAACGCCGCCTCCATCCAGACGGCCTTGGTCGGCGCGCCCAGCATCGTCTGCGGCGTCCCCGTCCGCTACGCCCATTCCCCCAACTGCATCAGCACTTATTACGATTTCGAAAAATCCGTGGAGATGGTCATCGCCCTGCTCGAAAACATCACCCCGGAGCTGATCGCAGCCCTGTAACCGTCATACAACCCCTTGGCTCCCCCATCCCTTGCGGGACGGGGGAGCTTTTTTCTGAAATCCCTCCGATGGAAACATTCTCGTCATATTTTTGGTCTATACTGGACATACAAAGGAGGGGATCCCATGGGTATGGGAAAGGAAGACTTGGTAAAAAAGAGTAAATACGGTCTGCGCCGGGCGATCTTCGGCCGGACGGGGCTGATCTTGGTGCTGTTTCTGCTTCAGGCGGGGCTTCTGGTGTCGGTGATGGTCTGGTTCCGGGACTGGCACAGCCATGTGATGGGCGGCTCCGCCCTGCTGACGGCCATCGCCGTGCTGGTGGTGCTGAATTCGGATCTGGACCCCACGGCGAAGCTGACCTGGATGGTGGTGATGACGGTGGCGCCGGTCTTCGGCGCGCTGTTCTACTGGTACACCCGGCGGGATGTGGGCCACCGGCTGCTCAAACGCATCATGACCGAGCGCCAGGCCCAGAGCCGCCGGCTCATCGACCAGGAACCGCAGGTCCTGAAGGCCCTGCAGGAGAGGGAGCCGGGGGCGGTGGGCATGGCCCGGTATGTCCGGCGCAGCGGCTGCTTCCCCGTCTTCGACGGGACCCACTCCGTCTATTTCCCCAGCGGCGAGCAGTTTTTCGAGCAGCTGCTGACGGAGCTGGAAAAGGCCGAAAAATTCATCTTTCTGGAATATTTCATCGTGGACGAGGGCCACATGTGGGACTCCATCCTGGAGATCCTGAAGCGCAAGGCCGCCCGGGGCGTGGATGTGCGGCTGATGTACGACGGCACCTGCGAATTCACCCTCCTGCCCAGGGATTACCCGAAGCAGCTGGAGCGCTTCGGCATCCAGTGCCAGGTCTTCGCGCCGCTGGAGCCCTTCGTCTCCACCCACTACAATTACCGGGACCACCGGAAGATCCTGGTCATCGACGGACACACTGCCTTCACCGGCGGCGTGAATCTGGCGGACGAATACATCAACCGCTTTGAAAAATACGGCCACTGGAAGGATACGGCCCTGATGCTCCAGGGTCCGGCGGTCCGGAGCTTTACCGTCATGTTCCTGCAGCTGTGGAGCGCCGACCAGCGGACGCCGGATTACCACAGATTTCTCAGCGCCCCTGTGGAAAAGCAGGACTGCGCGGGCTTCGTGATGCCCTACTCCGACTCCCCCCTGGACAGCGACCGGGTGGGCGAGCAGGTGTACATCGACCTGCTCAGCCGGGCGAAGCGATATGTCCACATCATGACCCCCTACCTGATCCTGGACGGGCAGATGGAATCGGCGCTGTGCTACGCCGCCCGGCGGGGGGTGGACGTGCGGATCATCCTGCCGGGGATCCCGGACAAAAAGTCCGCCTACCACCTGGCCAAGACCCATTTCACGGCGCTCAACAACGCCGGGGTGAAGCTCTACACCTACACCCCCGGCTTCGTCCACGCCAAGAGCTTTGTCGTTGACGACACTGAGGCGGTGGTGGGCACCATCAATCTGGATTACCGGAGCCTGTACCACCACTTCGAGTGCGCCGTCTACATGCACGGCACCGACGCCGTGGCCGATGTGGAACAGGATTTCGCCGAAACCCAGAAGCAATGCCGCCGGGTCACCCGGGAGACGATCAAATCCGAAAAATGGACCGTCAAGCTGGCAGGCTTCGTGCTGAAAACCATCGCGCCGCTGTTATAATGAGATTGGAGATTTGAGAGTGGAGAGTGGAGATTTCCAAATTTCCAAAACATCGATCTCCAATCTGCACTCTTCAATCTCAACTCTGAACCGGAGGTTCACTATGGCTGACTTATTTGACTATCTTCTCTGGCGGGGGGACCTGAGTCTCGACGCGGTGCCGCTGAATCCGGTGGACACGCTGATCCTGTCGGAACTGAGCTACATCGACTTTGCCGGGCTGGTGCCCGAAGATTTTCTGCACCCGGTGCCGCTGAAGGTGGCGGCGGAGGCCTTCCTGGCCCTGCCGGACCGGGACAGGCGGGTCCGGGTAAAGCGGGATGCGGACCTGATCGCCGAATGTGCCCGGACGGCCCGGTTTGGCCAGCTGCGGCTGGTATTCTACCGCAGCGAGCTGACGTCCGGTCAGAGCCAGTTCGCGGCAGTCACCTGGCTGCTGCCGGAGGGCGGGGCGATCATCACCTACCGGGGCACCGACCTGACCCTGACCGGCTGGAAGGAGGATTTCCACATGAGCTTCCAGCCCCAGGTCCCGGCCCAGGAGAAGGCCCTGCGCTATCTGGAGGCCTTCGCCCGGGTCCATGGGGGGCCCATCTGTCTGGCGGGCCACTCCAAGGGCGGCAATCTGGCGGTCTACGCCGCGGCCCGGTGTCAGCCGGAGCTGCAGGAGCGGATCTGCTTTGCCCACAACCACGACGGTCCCGGCTTTCACAGCGCCATGCTCCGGGATCCGGGCTACCGCTGCATGCTGCCGAAGATCCGGACCTTCCTGCCCCAGTCCAGTGTGGTGGGGATGCTGCTGGAGCATGAGGAGCCCTATACCGTGGTCCGCAGCCGTCAGCTGAGTCTGCTGCAGCATGAGCCCTTCAGCTGGGAGGTGCTGGGCGGGGACTTTATCCGGATGGAGGAGATCGACGAAAACTCCCGGTTCCTGGACAGGACCATCAAGACCTGGCTGGCGGATACCACCATGGAGGAGCGGAGCAAATTCGTCGACGCGGTCTTCGAGCTGCTGAGTCTGGGCCAGAGCGACGATCTGCGGGACGTGATCCTGCCGAGAAACGTGCTGCGCTACCTGCGCACCCTGGGCACCGACGAACAGCTGCGCAGCATCATCACCCGGGAATTTGTGGATCTGCTGCGGACGGCGGTGGAGCTGCGGCGGCGCAGGGAACCCCTGGGTCTGCCGGAGCATCGGGAATAAAGTTCAAAGTTGTTTCTTCTTTTGTTCATACTGTATTCAAAAGTACAGGGTAATCTGTTGTTGTGAGGTTGATCCGGGAAGCCGTGACCCGGTCAGCTGACACTTGTTTCATTTGACACTTCCTACCTCTCTCTTTTATTCGTTTTTTGTACCCGGAAAGGCCCCTGCCGCAAGGCAGGGGCCTTTTCCGGTATTCCGGTCTAGTGCTGTGCATATCCTGTCCCGGGAGGGATGCTGATGAAACGATGGATACCTGCGGCGCTGTGCGCAGTGCTGGCGATTACGCTGCTGCTTGCCGCCCTGCCGGGCCGGGCGGTGCCCACGGCTGGCTGGGGCCTGTCCTTTCAGACGGAGGGGCAGGCCCCGGCGGGGCCGGTGCGTCCGGAGAAGCTCCGGGAGCTGGGAGCTGCCTACGTGGATGAGGACGGGGGGAAGGTGCTGTATCTGACCTTCGACGCGGGCTACGAGAACGGGTACACCGAAAAGATCCTCGATATCCTGAAAAAACAGGAGGTGCCCGCGGCCTTTTTCCTGGTGGGGGACTACCTGGAGCGCAACGCCGATCTGGTGCGCCGGATGACTGCGGAGGGGCATATCGTGGGCAACCACACCCTGCACCACCCGGACATGAGCGCCGTACCCAGCCGGGAGGCCTTTGAAAAGGAGCTGCGGGGGGTCGAGAATCTCTACACGGACATCACGGAGCAGACTCTGCCCAAATTCTACCGGCCGCCCCAGGGGCTCTACTCCGAGGAAAATCTGCAGATGGCGAAGGACATGGGCTACAAAACCGTCTTCTGGAGCCTGGCCTACGCCGACTGGGACAACGAAAAGCAGCCGGAGCCGGAGGCCGCCCTGGAAAAGCTCAACAGCCGGGTCCACGACGGAGCCGTGGTACTGCTCCACGCCACCTCGAAGACCAATGCGGAGATCCTGGACCGGCTCATCACGATCTGGAAGGACATGGGCTACCGGTTCGCACCCCTGACGGAGCTGTTTGACTGATCATGGTCCCTGCGACCGGATCACCACGATCGCTGTCATTGCGAGGAGCGAAGCGACGTGGCAATCCGTTCTCTTCCGGCCCCGGAGGGGCCGGGTGGTGCTTCGCACCACAAGGGATACGGATTGCCACGTCGGGGCTTTGCCCCTCCTCGCAATGACAGCGGCAGGCGGAAGCCGCTGCCTCCCTTTCACCTGGGCAATCATCAGGCCTGCCCAGCGGGGGGCAGAGGGGAAATGATTGCATTTTCCCCTTACTTATGCTACAATATCCTCATCTTTATCATGGGGAGGAATGGCCTTATGAACATTGGTGAGGTGCGGCTGCGCCGGGGGGAGGAGAAGGATCTCCTGGCCGGCGGCTGCTGGGTATATGACAACGAGGTCAGCTGGGTGGACGAGGACTGCGAAAACGGCGGCATCGTGGATGTGACGGCCTTCGACGGCTCCTTTGTGGGCCGGGGCTTTTTCAACGGAGAGAGCAAGATCATCGTCCGGCTGGTGACGAGACAGAAAGAGGAGATCAACACGGAATTCATCGCGCGCCGTATTCGCGATGCCTGGATCAGAAGACGCCAGCTTGGTTTCAGCAATGCCTGCCGGGTGGTTTTCGGCGACGCCGACGGTCTGCCGGGTCTGACGGTGGACAAGTTCGGCGCGTATCTTTCCTTCCAGATCGTCTCCGCGGGCATGGAACGCTTCAAGTCCGACATCATCGACATTTTGGAGGCACTCTTTGAGCCGGAGGGCATCTGCGAGCGCAACGATGTTGCCATCCGGGAAAAGGAGGGCCTTCCCCTGCTCAGCGGCTGTGTCTGCGGCTACCTGCCGGAGAAGATCCGCTTCCGGGAATTGGACGCCATGATGGAGGCGGACCTCTTAAACGGCCAGAAGACCGGCCACTTCCTGGACCAGCAGGAGAACCGGGGCCGGATCCGGCCCTACTGCCGGGGCGCGCGGGTCCTGGACCTGTGCTGCCACACCGGCGGCTTCACCGTCCACGCGGGACTCTACGGCGCGAAGGCCATCAAGAGCGTGGATGTGAGCCAGTCGGCTCTGGACATGCTCATGGGCAACGCCGAGCTGAACGGCGTGGACCACCTGGTGGAGCCGGTCTGCGAGAATGTCTTCGATCTTGTCAAGCGGGAGTGCGACGGCGGCGAGCAGTACGATTTCATCATCTGCGATCCCCCGGCCTTCTCCAAGAGCCGCAAGACCCTGGACGCCGCCTACCGGGGCTACAAGGAGCTGAACTACCGGTGCATGAAGATGGTGGCTCCTGGCGGCTATCTGGCATCCTTTTCCTGCTCCCAGTTCATGACCGCGCCCCTGTTTTTGCAGATGCTGCGGGAGGCTGCCGCCGATGCGGGCCGGCAGGTCCTGCTCCTGGAGCCGCTGATGCAGTCCCGGGACCACGCCGCCGCCATTTATTCCGAGACGAACTGGTATCTGAAGGGCTATATTGTCCGAGTATTGTAAAACAGATTGAAGAGTGGAGATTGGAGAGTGGAGATCTCTGTGGAAGCAACGGATACTTCTTGATCTCCACTCTGCACTCTCCAATCTCCAATCTGAACCTACTGGTGATTATATGAGAACAAAGGATATTACCCGCATGGCGCTGCTCACCGCCATTGCGCTGACCATTTTTATGGTGGAGCTTCAGCTGCCGGGCCTGTCGCCGGTACCGGGCATCAAGCTGGGTCTGAGCAATATCGTCACCGTCTGGGCGGTGTTCACCATGGGGCCGAAAAAGGGCGCCATGATCCTGGCCGCCCGGGTATTCCTCGGCGCGGTGTTCTCCGGGCAGATGAGTACCATCCTCTACTCCGGCGCGGGGGGAGCCTGCGCCATCGGCGTCACCATTTTGTCCCGGAAATTCCTGACGAACAGGCAGATCTGGGTGGCTGGCGTCTTGGGCTCCATCGCCCACTGCATCGGACAGATGGCCGTGGCCATCGGCGTGACGCTGACGCCGGGGCTGGCCGCCTACCTGCCGGTGATGATCGGCGTCGGTATCTTCACCGGTGCCTTTACGGGCCTGTGTGCCCAATTCCTGACGGAAAGGTTGAAGCTTTGATGGAAAACTACTTCCATATGCATATGGACAGACGGCAGATCAATGCCATCTCCAATCTGGGTCTGGCCCACATCGGCGACGGTGTCTTCGAGCTGCTGACCCGGTCCTGGATCTGCGCCCACGGAGATCAGACGGTGGGCCGGATGCACCGGGACGCCATCGCCCTGGTCCGGGCCGGGGCCCAGGCGAAATTTGCCGAACAGATGCTGCCCCTGCTGACCGAGGACGAGAAGGCCCTGTACCGCCGGGGCAAGAACAGCCACGTCCACGCAGTCCCCAAATCCTGCACCCCCGCCGAATACGCCAAGGCCACCGGCGTGGAGGCCCTCTTCGGCGGGCTTTATCTGGCCGGTCAGACCGACCGGATCAACGAGATCTTTGTCACCGTGATGGAGGAGCTTTATGGCCTTTGATGCTTATTTTCTCACCGCGGTCCTGGACGAGCTGCGCAGCGAGGCAGCGGGCGCCCGGGTGGAAAAGATCCACCAGCCCGCCCGGGATTCCGTGATTCTGCTGCTGCGGACCGAAAAGGGACGGCAGAAGCTCCTTCTGGCGGCGAATCCCGCCGCGCCCCGGCTCCATCTGACCACCGCCTCTCCGGAAAATCCTCCGGAGCCGCCCATGTTCTGCATGCTCCTGCGCAAGCACCTGTCCGGCGCCAGGCTTTCGGCCATCGAGCAGCCCGCCATGGAGCGCTGCGCGTCCTTTACCTTTGACTGCACCGACGAGATGGGCTATCCGGTCCAGAAGAAATTGGTCTGCGAGCTGATGGGCCGGACCTGCAACATCTATCTGCTGGGCCCCGATGGGCGTATTCTCGACTGTCTGCGGCGGGTCGGCCTGGACGAGAGCAATCGTCCCGCCCTGCCGGGCCTTCTGTATCAGCCCCCCGCTCCCGTGGCGAAGCTGGACCCCATGGCCATGGATGTGACGGATTTTGACCTTTTGCTCCGGGGACCCGGCGCGGACAAGCTCTCCGACCGGCTCATGGACAACCTGGGCGGCCTTTCCCCCCTGGTCTGCCGGGAGGCGGCGATCTTTGCCGCCGGGGATCTGGACGCCCGGGCCGACGACCTGGGGACCGACACCGCGGAAAAGCTGCACCTGTTCTTCTCTGAGCATCTGAACCATCCCGCCCCTTACTTCGTCCGGGGCCGGGACGGGGTGCCCAAATATTTTGCCTTCTGCCCCATCGTCGAGTACGGCGAATGGGAGCGGGCCGGGAGCTTTACGGAGCTGCTGGACTCCTTCTACACCCTCCGGGACCGGACCGACGCCATGCGCCAGAAGAGCCAGGCGGTCCGCAAGACCGTTTCGAACCTCTGCCAGCGCATCCGCCGCAAGCTCGCCATCCAGGAAAAGGAGCTGGCCGCGACCCTGGACCGGGAGCGCCTGCGGCAGCTGGGCGACATCGTCACCGCCAACATCCACTCCATCCGCAAGGGCCAGAAATTTGTGGAGGCCGAGGATTTTTATGACGAGAACATGCCCGTCATCCGGATCCCCATCTCCGAGGTCCTGTCGCCCCAGGAGAACGCGGCGAAATTCTACAAGGACTACACCCGCATGAAGAACGCCCAGAAGGAGCTGACCCACCAGCTGGAGCTGGGCCGGGAGGAGCTTTCTTATCTCGAATCCGTCCTGGACGAGCTGACCCGGGCCGACTCCGAGCAGGCTCTGGAGGAGATCCGCCAGGAGCTGCAGGCCGGCGGCTACATCCGCAGGGACAACGGCAAAAAACGGATGAAGCAGTCGAAGCTCCAACCCATGCGCTTTGAGTCCACCGACGGCATCGGCATCTACGTGGGCCGGAACAACCGGCAGAACGACGAGCTGACCTTCAAACTGGCAAGCAAGGGCGACATCTGGCTCCATGCCCAGAAGGTCCACGGCTCCCACGTCATCATCGCAGCAAATGGTCGGCCCGTCCCCGACGACACCATCACCCAGGCCGCCCAGCTGGCGGCGTACCACTCCGAGCTGCGGCTGGGCAGGAACGTCAGTGTGGACGTGACCCCCGTCAAGCAGCTCAAGCGTCCCCCCGGAGCCAAGCCCGGCATGGTCATCTACCACACCTACCGGACCGTCATCGTCAATCCCTACGACTCCATCGTCAAGGAGATCGAGACGGGCAAGCCCAGGGGATAAAATATCGTCAAGACCCGCCCAGGATGATCCCGGGCGGGTGTTTTGCGGCCTTGACGGGAGTTTTGTATCCATGTATAATGGAGAAATCCAGAAAATACTGGAAAACAAATGTAGGAGGAAAGAAAGATGCACAAAAAGCATGGCATCCGCGCCCTGGCGCTGGTGCTGGCGATGGTCATGGTCCTGGGCCTGATCCCCGCCGCAGCAGCAGCCCCCGCGCAGTCTGAAGCAAAGAGCTTCCAGACCATTGACGACTATCTGCAGAAGCAGAAGACCACCTTCGACCGGGTGGATCCCGAAACCGAAGTGGAATTCATCGTGGAGCTTGACGACGCTCCCCTTGCCGATTCCATCCCCGCCGGCACGAAGCTGGCGGACTACCTGGACACCCGCAGGGGCAGCGTTCAGGCGAACGCCATTGCGCAGCAGCAGGCCGTCATGGCCGCCGCTGTGGAGGACTGCGCCGACGATGTGACCATCACCCACCGCTATCAGGTGGTCCTGAACGGCTTCGCCGTCCAGGCTGCCTACGGCGACCGGGCCGCCCTGGAGGCCATCCCCGGCGTCAAGCGGGTCACCCTGGGCAACCGCTATGAGGTCCCCGAGATCATGGAGGCCGAGGGCGAGCTGATCACCAGCGGCGAGATGATGAACGCCGACGCCGCCAATGCCGAGGGCTTCACCGGCAAGGGCACCTTTGCCGCCGTCCTGGACACCGGTCTGACGGTGGAGCATGAGGCCTTCATCCCCGAAACCGTGGCCGGTGCCACCGTCACCGCCGACACCATCGCCGCCCTGACCGGTCTGACCGCCACCGGCAACCTGTACAAGAACGCCAAGGTCGCCTTTGCCTATGACTACGCCGACGAGGACGACGACGTCTCCGACACCCAGGGCCACGGCACCCATGTGGCCGGTACCGTTGCCGCCAACGGCGAAAGCTTCCGGGGCGTGGCTCCCGATGCCCAGCTGGCCATCATGAAGGTCTTCGGCGACGAGGGCGGCGCCCTGGACTCCGACATCATCGCCGCCCTGGAGGACTGCGTGATCCTGGGCGTGGACACCGTCAATATGTCCCTGGGCACCCCCTGCGGCTTCACCTTTGAGAACGCCGCCACCGACGAGGTCTACAACACCGTCCGCAGCACCGGCATCAATCTGATGATCTCCGCGGGCAACGACTACAACTCCGCCTTCCAGAATCTCCGGGGTACCGACCTGGCCCTGGCGGGCAACCCCGACTACGGTATCGTGGGCTCCCCCTCCACCTATGCCGCCGCCCTGTCCGTGGCCTCCGTCAACGAGGCTCTGGCCTTTGGCAGCTACTTCCTGCTGGGGGATGAACAGATCACCTTCGACGAGACGCCCGACGCCGCCCTGAAGATCGGCGACCTGGAGGGCACCTATGAATATGTCCGTGTCTCCGGCGTCGGCAACGCCAACGACTTCGCCAAGGTGGACGTCGCCGGCAAGATCGCCCTGGTGGAGCGCGGCGAGATCGCCTTCACCGAGAAGGAGCAGAATGCCTACGACGCCGGCGCCATCGCCATGCTCGTCTACAACAACACCGACGCCGAGGAAACGGTCTACATGCAGCTGAATGGTCTGATCCCTGCGGTCTTCCTGAGCAAGGCCGAGGGCAGGCTCCTGAAGGACGCAGCCGTCAAGGAGATCACCGTCTCCGCCGCCTTCTCCGGCCGGATGGCCAGCCCCGTGGCCGGTCAGATGAGCGACTTCAGCTCCATGGGCGTGGCTCCCGACCTGAGCCTGAAGCCTGAGATCACCGCCCCCGGCGGCAACGTCTGGTCCACCTCTGCCTCCGGCGGCTACGAGGAGATGAGCGGCACCTCCATGGCCGCTCCCCACATGACCGGCGCCGCAGCTGTGATGCGCCAGTATGTCAACGAGGCCTTCCCCGAACGCAGCGACTATGACAAGCAGGCCCTGATCGATGCTCTGCTCCTCTCCACCGCCGTGCCCGTCATGGACGAGAACGGTGTGGCCTATACCCCCCGGAAGCAGGGCGCAGGCCTGGCCAACGTCTCCGCAGCCATCCACGCCGAGGCATATCTGACCGTGGAGGGCGGCCGCCCCAAGGCCGAGCTGGGCGAGAGTGAGGAGGGCGTGTACAGCTTCACCTTCACCGTCCACAACCTCTCCGACACCTCCCGGACCTGGGACATTTCCATCGATCCCATCGCCGCCCAGACCGAGGAGCATTACGGCGAAGCCTACATCAGCGCGCTGTGCAGAGCCATGGAGGATAGCGAGCTGGATGTGACCTTCTCCGCCGAGTCCGTCACCGTCCAGCCCGGTGAGACTGCCGACGTGACCGTCACCATCGCCCTGACCGACGCGGGCAGGGACGCTCTGGCTGTCTTCCCCAACGGCATCTATGTGGAGGGCTTTATCCGGCTCACCGGTGACGACGCCCCCGCCCTGGGTCTGCCCTACCTGGGCTTCTACGGCGACTGGGCCGACGCCCCCATCTTCGACTCCACCATGTATGACGACGAGGCCGCCTTCATGGCCGAGTCCGCCATGGCCCAGATCGACTACAACGGCAACGGCAACTACCTGGGCGTCAACGCCATCACCGGCAACGCCCGGGCCGAGTGGATCTCCTACGCCAGCCGCACCGCGGGCTACTATCTCGTCACCCCCATGCAGGGTCTGCTGAGAGCCCCCAAGGAAATCTGGTACACCGCCTCGGCTGACGCAGATCCCGATGAGCCCGTCTATGTGATGGCTTTCGAGAACAGCTTCAAGTCCTTCTACTATTCCTCCGGCGGCTACATCTACACCGACTTCGTCCCCTGGGCCGACTCCTGGCAGCCCATCGACGGAAACGATGATCTGGGCTACTGGTATCTGGAGGACGGCCCCTATACCTACAAGATCGAAGCCAGGATCGACGGTCAGGACGAGTATCAGACCTCCTCCTACCCCATCTACATCGACAACGAGGCTCCCTCCGTCGTGGACCACACCTACTCCGTCGTCGACGGCGTGCCCACCCTGACCGTCCGGGTCACCGACAACCACTATGTCATGGCCGCCCAGCTGGTCAATGAGGACTTCGACACCGCTCTGAGCCCCATCATCGCCGTGGAAGAAAGCGAGCTGGGTGCCGTTACCACCCTGACCTTTGACCTGACCGAGATCCAGGCCGACGGCTATGAGACTTGCCGTCTGGATCTCTACGACTACGCCTGGAACGAGCAGCTGTCCGACATCATGTCCACCACCAGCCAGGATATCCAGCCCCAGGTGGTTCAGATCAATGAGTACATGATCACCGCCAACATCGACTCCAGCAACATGGAGATGCACGCCATCGTCGATCCCGACAACGCGGTGGACAAGACCCTCACCTGGTCCTCCACCGATGAAGCGGTTGCCAGGGTCGTCTCCGTCTCCGACGATACCCTGACCGCAGAGATCGACTTCGTGGGCCCCGGCTCCTGTGAGATCCGGGCCACCGCCGTCAACGGCGTCTATGGCGCCGCCTCCGTCACCGTCTCCGCTCCTGTCGCCGCCTGGCCCAGCGACAACACCATCCGCCAGGACGGCTGGTACACCATCCCCGAGGGGCTGAACAACACCACCGTGACCATCACGGACGATGCCCACAATGTCCATCTCACCGGCGCTGCGGGCAACACCCAGCAGAATCCCTACAGCAACCTGGCCATCGACAGCCTGAATTCCGAGCTGAACCTGACCATCGAGAACCTGCACCTGCTCAGCGGTGCCAATTACTCCTACGCCAACGGCATCGACTTCCTGGGCACCGGCAACACCCTGGTGCTGGCAGGCGAGAACTCCGTGGCTCTGGCAGACTACTCCTCCTCCGCCTCCATCCATGTCCCCGACGGCGTGGAGCTGACCGTGCAGGGCAGCGGCTCCCTGACGGTCCTGGGCAACCACAATGCCTACGGCGCGGCCATCGGCTCCAACGCCGGTGAGGACGCGGGTACCATCGTCATCGACGGCGGCAGCTTCGTCTTCGACGGCATGAACGCCGGTGCGGGCATCGGCACCGGCTCCGGCAACGCCAAGGCCAGCATCACCATCAACGGCGGCTCCTTCGACATCGCCATGGAGAACCGGACCTCCGGCTACACCAACAATCTGGCCTACTGCGGCGCAGCCATCGGCACCGGCAACGCGGCCACCGGCGGCTACAGCACTCCCTACAAGACCATGAGGATCACCATCAACGGCGGCGACTTCACCGGCTACACCCAGGTGGACAGCCCCATCATCGGCGTGGCCAACAACTCCGGCAGCCTGAATGCGGTGATCGACATCAACGGCGGCACCTTCGATCTGCTGACCGAGGACACCGTGGACAACACCATGACCGGCGGTGCCTGCATCGGCTCCGGCACCCAGGGCTATTCCGGCTCCGTGGTCCCCGACATCACCATCACCGGCGGTGAAGTTTACGCCGTGTCCAAGTCCAACGGCGCTGCCATCGGCGGCGGCCCCGGCCAGGACGGCGGCAACATCTACATCTTCGGCGGCACCATCACCGCCATCTCCGAGTTCGAAGCCGACGCCATCGGCGCAGGCACCGCTTCCCCGAAGACCAGCAACAATGTCCGCATCGACCGCGGCACCGTCAAGGCCGTCTCCACCGGCAGCGGCATGGCCTTCCGGGATGAGACGCTGCTCAACGACGACTCCGACGCGGTATTCCTGGTGAACATCGAAGCCCCCAACGTGACCTCCGTCACCGTCGACGGCAGAGACTGGGGCATTTCCGCCAACCATCCCGAGGATGATCTGCTCTACCTGTACCTGACCGCCTCCGAGACTGCCCACGAGGTCGTCGCGGATGGCGAGACCTGGCTGGTCACCGTCACGCCCAGCGGCGATGTGACCGTCACCCAGCCCGTCACCACCGACAAGACCGCTCTGGATGAGGCCATCGCCAGCGCAGAAGCCCTGAACAGCGCGGACTACACCCCCGCCACCTGGGCCGCCCTCGAGGAAGCTCTGGCTGACGCCCGGGCCGTCTCCGGGGATGAAAACGCTACCCAGGAGGAGATCGACGCCGCTCTGGCCGCTCTGGAAGCTGCCATCGCCGGACTGGCCGCCCGGGCTGACAAGTCCTACCTGCTCGAGGCCATCGAGATCGTCAAGGCTCTGGACGGCAGCAAGTTCACCTCTGACAGCTGGGCCGCGCTTCAGACCGCCCTGGCTGCTGCCGAAGCAGTCGCCGCCGACCCCAACGCCACCCAGGAGGCAGTCCTGGAGGCCACCCGGAATCTGAACATCGCCGCGGAGCGGCTGATCCGCCGGGGTGACAAGACTGCCCTGACCGAGCTGTACGACGATGCCGCTCTGGACCTGAGCCGTCTGGCTGCGGACGTCTTCCCCGCAGAGCTGATCGCTGACCTGGAGGCTGCTCTGGAGGCCGCAAAAGCCGTT
The DNA here is from genome assembly GCA_017409645.1 of Oscillospiraceae bacterium. Lineage (GTDB taxonomy): Bacteria > Bacillota > Clostridia > Oscillospirales > Oscillospiraceae > Faecousia. The sequence continues at coordinate 17,931 of JAFQSI010000182.1, forward strand.
CTGAATGACGCCGACGCCACCGAGGCCGATGTGGAGGCCGCCCATGCCGCCCTGCAGACTGCCTGGGACGCTCTGAAGGCTTACCCCGTCAACAGCATGTACACCGATATTCCCGACGGCCAGTGGTATACTGACGCGGTGGACTTCGTCACCCGCTACGGCTTCATGAACGGCGTGGGCAGCGGACTGTTCCATCCCGGCGACAATGTCAACCGGGCCCAGTTCGTCACCATCCTCTACCGCATGGCCGGTTCTCCCACGGTCACCATCGACAACCCCTTCGAGGATATCCCCGATGGCCAGTGGTTCTCCGACGCCGTGGTCTGGGCCTATGAAAAGGGCATCACCACCGGCACCGATGAGAGCCACTTCAACCCTGGCGGCACCCTGGTGCGCCAGCACATGGTCACCTTCCTGATGCGCTTCGCCAGGACCATGGGCATCGACACTACCGACCATGCCGACCTCAGCGGCTACACCGACGCCGATCTGATCCAGTCCTACGCCCGGGAGCCCATGGAGTGGGCTGTGGCTGTCGGCATCATCTCCGGCGTGAGCGAGACTTCTCTCGATCCCAACGGCCTGGCCAACCGGGCCCAGATCGCCATCATCATCCAGCGCTTCGTCACCATCTTCCTCTGGTAAATCCATAAACCCAAAACGCAGCCCTGCCCGGGGAACCGGGCAGGGCTCAAATTATCAAAGAATCCTTGAACCGTGACGAAAACGGAAGGAGGGGGTGTGTGCGGGGGAACCATCAGGGTTCCCCTGCGCGTTCAATCAAAACTCAGCTTGTCAAAATAACTGTTTTGACAAGCTGTGCCCTGCCCGGGGAACCGGGCAGGGCTCGATTTGCCTGATAAAATGAGAAATGACCCGTCACAGCGCGTTATCAAACCCCTAATAACGGCTGTACGGGTCATTTCCCAAAATTCTTGGGTTCCATCTTTGGTTAACCTCGCTTTCTTCAAGATCGAGGATACACGCTCGGGATGCTTGGACTCATCCCTTTTTGTACTGTTATGATAGCACCCCGCACCATTTCCCGCAAGACGGAAAACCGTATAAGAAAGTTGGATATAAACTGTGCAGAACAGAGAATCCGGCGATTTATCCGTCGGAATGTTGACAGGTGCATAAGCATTATGATATATTGTACGTGTATTCGGCGGCTTTGGGGAGCCGTCTTTTTTTGTAGCCAAACGGACCCGGTTGTGGTATGATAGGAAAAACGTATGATTTTGGAGGCAGCCATGTTATTAGCGGCAGAGCATCTTTCCATCAATTTCGGCACCCGGCAGCTTTTGCAGGATGTGAACTTCTATCTGGAGGAGGGCAAAAAGGCCGGCGTCATCGGCATCAACGGCACCGGCAAGTCCACCTTTCTGAAGGTCCTGGCGGGGGTGATCGAGCCGGACGCGGGCCGGATCACCCGCAATCCCAATGTCCAGATCAGCTATCTTCCCCAGAATCCCGTCATGGAGGACTCCGCCACGGTGCTGGAGCAGGTGTTCCTGCATTTTCCGAAGGAGTTCCGGGAGCTGAGCGAGTATGAGGCAAAATCCATGCTGACCAAGCTGGGGCTTACCGATTTCGACCAGAAGGTGGGCACCCTCTCCGGCGGCCAGCGCAAGCGGGTGGCCCTGGTTTCCGCCCTGGTCCATCCGGCGGACATCCTGATCCTGGACGAGCCCACGAACCACTTGGACAGCGAGATGGTGGCCTGGCTGGAGGAGCGGCTGCGCGCCTTCCGGGGCGGCATCGTCATGGTCACCCACGACCGCTATTTTCTCGAGCGGGTGGTGAACCAGATCACGGAGCTAAGCCGGGGGAAGCTGTACCACTATGAAGCGAATTACTCGAAATATCTGGAGCTGAAGGAGCTGCGGGCCGAGATGGCCGAGGCCAGCGAGCGCAAGCGCCAGGCGATCCTCCGGACCGAGCGGGAGTGGATCATGCGCGGCTGCAAGGCCCGGACCACCAAATCCAAGGACCGGATCCAGCGCTACGAGGATCTGCTGAACCAGGACGCCCCGGAGACCGACGATGTTTTGCAGCTTTCCGCCGCGTCCAGCCGCCTGGGCCGGAAGATCATCGAGCTGCACGGCGTTTGTAAGTCCTTCGACGGGAAAACCATCATTGACAATTTCTCCTACAATCTTCTCCGGGGCGACCGGATCGGCATCGTGGGCCGCAACGGCGCGGGCAAGTCCACCCTTCTGCACATGATCGCGGGGACCCTTTCCCCCGACTCCGGCGCGGTGGAATTCGGCACCACCGTCAAGATCGGCCACTTCTCCCAGGAGGGCCGGGAGCTGGACCTAAGCCAGCGGGTCTACGACTTCATCCACGAGATCGGCTCCACGGTCAAAACGGCGGAGGGCACCTTCACCGCCAAGCAGATGATGGAGCGGTTCCTGTTCCCCTCGGATCTGCAGAGCGTGCCCATCGGCCGTCTCTCCGGCGGCGAGCGGCGCAGACTCTACCTGCTCTCCGTGCTGATGGAGGCACCCAACGTGCTGCTGCTGGACGAGCCCACCAACGATCTGGACGTGATGACCCTGTCCATCCTGGAGGATTACCTCCAGTCCTTCCCCGGCCCCATCATCACCGTGTCCCACGACCGCTTCCTGCTGGACAAGCTGGCCTCCGCGGTTTTTGAGGTAAAGGGCGACGGCCCTGTGGAAATTTTCACCGGCAACTGGTCCGACTGGATGGAAAAGCGCCGCTCTGAGCAGGCCGTGAAGACGGAAAAGCCCAAGGCCGTCCAGGAGCGCCCGAAGGAGAAGAAGCTGAAGTTCACCTGGAAGGAGGAGCGGGAATTCGAAACCATCGAGGAGGACATCGCGTCTCTAGAGTCCGCCATCGAGGAGAATCAGGCCGCCCAGGAAGCAGCCGGTGCGGATTTTGTGAAACTGCAGGAATTGCAGGAGCAGCTGTCCGCTCTGGAAGCCCAATTGGAATACAAAACCGAGCGCTGGATGTATCTGACGGAGCTGGCTGAAAAAATCGAAGCGCAGAAGCATTGAATTCGATGCGCCCCATTACACCTCTGGAGGGAACTATGAAACGGATCCTGGTCAAATTTTATTCTGCCCGCAATTTCGGAGATGATCTCTTTATCGACATCCTGATGGAGCGCTTTGGGGATTGCAGGATCGACCTTCTGTCGAGCATGAAGTACAACCCCCGTCCGCACCAGCCCCATACCCGTGTACACCCGTACTCCCATGTGGATGAGCCCCTTTGGCGTCTGTGCGCCAGGGTCAACCGCAGGACCAAAGCCGGAAAGCTTCTGGAGATCCTCCCGAGGCTGTGCCAGAAGGGGCTGATCCTCAGCCACGATGCCTATGTGCGCATCGGCGGCTCCATATTCATGGATGAGGGCCAGCCGGAGGAGGAGATCGCCTTTTCCGCCGGGATCCCGCCCGTATTCGACTATACCAGCCGCCCCCGGAGCAGCGGCAACACCTTCCTGATCGGCGCCAATCTGGGGCCTGTTTATTCAGATTCCTACTGGAACACCACAAGGGACGCCTTTCTGAGCTTCCGGCATGTGTGCGTGCGGGATTATTCCTCCTACCAGGCAATGCGGGATCTTCCCCATGTCCAGTATGCACCGGATGTGGTTTTTCTGGCCCGCCAGCCGGAGCCTGCGGACCGGGGTGAGAATGTCGTGATCTCCGTTGTCGACATCAGCCGGCACACCAGCGATGCCGCGGTCCGGGACGCTTATTTCGGGCTGCTGCGGGACACGATTGGGGCACTTGCATCCCGCGGGATCCCGGTCACGCTGGTCTCTTTCTGCAAGGCCGAGGGGGACGAGGACGCCATCGATCATCTGATGTCCCTGCTCCCCGACAGGAGCGGAGTCTCCGTCTGCTGCTACGATGGGAATATCCCGAAGCTGCTGTCGCTGCTGTCCGATGCGACCTACATCATCGCCTCCCGGTTCCATGCCATGATCCTGGCCCTTTCCTTCGGAAAGCCCGTGTTTCCCATCTCCTATAACTGCAAAAGCAGACACTATCTGGAGGATCTGGATTTCCGGGGCAAATTTGCGTCATTGTCAGATCTTCCGGAAACCACCGTGGAGGATGTCCTCTACAATTACGATCACCGGATCATCACTGACTGCTCCCTGCACAAGCAGCACGCACAGAACCAATTCCGCGCCCTGCGGGAATTTCTGGACAAGTGAGATCCGATAAACTCCGGGCATTGGCATGGATCACGGTATGCCACAGCCCCTTTTTCCCTGATCACCATGGAAATGCTTGCAATATCGGATCAGCAGGGGTATGATAATAGCAAAGCCTGAAAATGCAGCGCGAAGGAGACAGAGCTATGTGGAAATGCCCTGTCTGCAGGAGGAAGAACCGATCGATGGTTTGCTCCTGCGGATTTGATGAAAGCATGAATTATAACAAATATCCCACGTTTGCAGTCTTTGGCTCCGCTGTGGACGAGTATTCGGCGGAGAAACCGCAGGACATCCCACCGGAAGTACCGCAGGAGCCCCAAAAAGAGGAGCCGCCCGAGGTCCCGGAGGATGAAACACCGACGGAGACTTCCCAGATCCCGGAATCTGAAGTGCAGACATCCCTGTCCGATGTTCCGGATGACGAGGTGAAGGTGCCCGGTTCCTCGGGAAAACGTCCGATCCTGCTGTATGCGGGAGCTGTGGTGCTGCTTCTGACGGTCATACTGACTATGACCATGTATCTCCGGAAGACGCCGGAAGAGCCCAGCGCTAATCTGCCGACCATGAGGACCATGACGAGCGATTGCAGCCGTTTGCTTTCGGATTCCGGTCTGTCCGGCGCGGTGTTGGAGCTGTGGGTACAGGATCAGGAGCTGAATGAACGGTTTCAGGTGCTGACGGTGGTCTGTGCCGCAGAGGTTTTGGAGGATGGGCAGGAAAAGCAGTACACGGTAGAGCTGCTTTATCAGCTTGAGGACGGAAATTGGAAATACAGTACATTGAGCAATGTGAGAGAGGAAGAGGAGGATCCGCTATGAAATTACGACAGATCGTCGCCTGGCTGCTGCTGACCGCAGTCCTGTTGACAGCCTGCGGCGGAACGGACACACCCGCAGCACCGGACGATGCGGTTGTGCAGAACGACATTACAGATTACATTACAGAGCTTCTGGATGACAGCGCCGCCATCACCGCCTATACCAGAATGAAGGACTCGACCGACGCGTCCAGAGCATCCATCGAGTGCAGCGTGACCTACTGTGGCGATCGGGGCGAATACAGCGGTATCTTTTCGCTGGAATACAGTCTCAGCGAAGGGGCCTGGACCCTGGAGCAGTGTTCCCTGGAATTGACGGAAAGACCGGAGATCCCCATGGAGGAGCCTTCGGTCCCTGTGGAATCCACGGCAGCCTCCGATCCCACCGGAACGGAGCCTCCGGTACCCCCGGTCGTTGAAACAGGCTCGAGCCGCGGGGAAACCGAATCCGGCAAGGCGGAAACCAAGAACATCTGGAAGATCAGCCACAGCAAGGTGACCCTTTATGTCGGCGAATCCTTCAATCTCCGTGTCACGAATCAGAACAGCACCGCAGCGAACATCAGCTGGCGTGCAAAGAAATCCGGTATTGTGACCATCTCCGGCAAGAAGATCACTGCAGTGGCAAAGGGTGAAACCACCATAACCGGCTCCGTGGATGGACAGACCTTCACCTGCACGGTCACAGTAAAGGAAAAGGCCGCTTCCACACCGACACCCGTCGTTCCGGAGGATACCGTGGCCGCTCCGGCTCCTGTTCCGACCACCACAGCTCCTCCCCCGACGACTACGGAACCGCCTCCTCCCCCGACCACCACGGAGCCCAAGGGGAAGGCTCCCAGCGGCTATTCCATCCGGGTCAGTCCCAGCGAGGTGATCCTGTATCAGAGCTTCTATGTCACGGTGAACCCGAATGTCGATGATTACACCAAGATCGTCATCCACGCCGTTGACCCCAAGGGCACGACCTGGGACTTTTCGATCACCAGTGGCAACTCCATCGAGCTGCTTGTGGATCAGGCTGAGCTGACCG
>JAFQSI010000183.1 GCA_017409645.1 Oscillospiraceae bacterium
GGATGGCGAAAAAGCTCCCGCCGGTGACGGCTGTTTTTTCCAGCCCCCTGACCCGGGCGGTCCAGACAGCCCAGGCCATCTCTCTGCCCGTCACCATCCTGGAGGATCTACGGGAGCTGCATGCCGGCCAGTGGGACGGGCTGACCTTCGACGAGATCCGTCGGCGTTACCCGGAGCTTTACGCCGCCCGGGGCCATGACCCGACCCTTCCCCTGCCCGGAGCTGAGGACCACGCCACAGGTCTGGCCCGGTTCCGGCGGGGCATGGCGCAGGCCGCCCGGACCGCCCCCGGGGATTTTGCGGTGGTGGCCCACGGCGGCATCATCGCCCGGTTTTTACAGGATATCAGCGGCGTCTGGCGAAAGCCCGGCTACGCCGAGATCATCCCTCTCATCTGGGAAAACGGACATTTTCTTTTACAGGAGGAATCATAAATGCGGAATATGCTGAAAACCATAAAAAACAAGCTGGAACACGGGCAGTCTCTGGTATTGGTCACCGTGATCGCCTCCTCCGGCGCCACCCCCCGGGGCGCAGGCGCCCGGATGCTCATCGGCAGAGAGGGCCGCATCTGCGGCACCATCGGCGGCGGCGCCGTAGAATATCGAAGTGAACAAATTGCCGCCAGCGTTCTGGAGGAAAAGACCTCCAAGGGTCATGACTTCACTCTGACCAAGGATGATGTGCAAAACCTGGGCATGATCTGCGGCGGTGCCTGCGATGTGTTCTTCCACTACCTCCCCGCCGGGGACGATCACACCATCGCCCTCTGCGCGGAAGCCGAGGAGCAGTTCCGGAAGGGCAGCGACCTGTGGCTGCTGACGGAATTGGGCGAGCAGGGCAAAATGGGCCTGTATGCCGACAATCTGGGCTGCTGGGGCATCTCCGTGCCGGATGATCTGCCCCTGTCCCGCCACCCGGAGCGGCTGGGCGATCTCTTTGCGGAGCAGATCAACGCCTCCGGCCGGGTCTATGTCTTCGGCGGCGGCCATGTGGCCCAGGAGCTGGTGCCGGTTCTCGCCCATGTGGGCTTCCGGTGCGTGGTCATGGACGACCGCCCCGAGTTCACCCGCCCGGAGCTGTTCCCCGGCGCGGAGGAGGTCATCTGCGGCGACCTGCGGCGCATCGGTGACTATATGACCATCGGCAGCGACGATTATGTCTGCGTCATGACCCGGGGCCACGCCTACGACACCGTGGTCCAGGCCCAGGTCCTGCGCCGCCGCCCCACCTACTGCGGCGTTATCGGCTCCGCCTTCAAGGCGGCGGGCGTCCGCAAAACCTTAAAGGAGGAATACGGCCTGACTGACGGGGAGCTGGACCTGGTGACCACCCCCATCGGTCTTCCCATCAAGGGCGAGACGCCCGCGGAGATCGCCATCTCCATCGCCGCCCAGATGATCCTCCACCGGGCGGAGCGGAACGGACTGTGAGCCTATGAAGAACTTTTTTGAACTCTACGACATCCTCCTCGACGGCATCGACGCGTCTTCCCCGGTGATTGGCACTCTGATGGGGGACCAATGGACCGCCGTGGAGACTCCGGAGCATTTCGGCATGGCCATGACCACCCCCGTGGACACGGCCCCCCGGCTGCTGAACAGGGACTACACCGGCATGCCCCTCCGGGAGCTGGCGGCGGCCTGCCGGAGCTGGAACCTGACCGAAGCGGGCTACGGCATGGCGGCGGTGAATGCATTTTACAACACCCCGGCGCGTCTGGCGCAGCTGAACGCCTACGAGCCCTTTGACAACTACTGCACCGACGGCCTGGACCTGCGGGGCAGGCACATCGGCATCGTCGGGCATCTGAATATGCCCCCGTCCATCCGGGAACAGGCCGCCTCGGTCCGGATCCTCGAGCGCAGTCCCCGGCCCGGCGATTACCCGGACTCCGCCTGCGACTGGCTCATCCCGCAGTGCGATGTGGTCATCATGACCGCCTCCACCCTGGTCAACAAGACCCTGCCCCACCTGCTGGAGCTGTGCAAAAACGCCTATACCATCCTGGCGGGCCCCAGCTGTCCCCTGTGCCCCGGCCTTCTGGAGCTGGGCATCGACCGGATCGCAGGTCTGGTCATCACCGACCCGGAGGGCGTGAAAGACAAGATCCTCCGGGAGATCCCCGGCCCGCCCTATCCCCTGGGAAAGCCCTTCCTGCTGACGAGGGAGCGCCTATGAACGAGATCGAAAAAAAGCACCGGCGAACGGTGCATATCATGGGGATCGCCCTGGTCGGATGCCTGCTCGGCTCCTTCCTCCTGGGCCGATACCCGGTCCCCCTGACAGAGCTGCTGGGCATCCTGGGCAGCAAGCTGGGACTGCCCATCGCGCCGTTCTGGACAGTGCAGATGGAGGCCGCCGTCTGGAGCATCCGTCTGCCCCGGGTCCTGCTGAGCGTGCTGGTGGGTGCCTGTCTGGCGGCGGCGGGAGCCAGCTACCAGGGCGTGTTCCAGAATCCCATGGCCTCCCCGGATATCCTGGGGGCCTCCGCCGGAGCGGGCTTCGGCGCGGCACTGGCGATTTTGCTGGGGCTTAGCAGTATCGGCATCACCCTGGGAGCCTTTGCCGCCAGCCTGGTCACGGTTGCACTGGTCTTCACCGTCAGCCGCCACGCAAGAGGCGACCGGGTGCTGGGGCTGGTGCTGGCTGGTATTATGGTTTCGTCCCTGTTCCAGTCGGGGACCTCCTTTTTGAAGCTGGTGGCCGACCCCAACAATCAGCTGCCCCAGATCACCTACTGGCTCATGGGCAGCCTGAGCGGCGCCAAATGGTCTGACCTGGGCTTCGTGATCGTGCCGGTCCTGACCGGCCTGATCCCCCTGTTTTTGCTGCGCTGGCAGCTGAATGTCATCACCATGGGCGACGACGAGGCCCGGGCCATGGGCGTTAATGCCCCCCGGATCCGTCTTTTCATCGTCATCTGCTCCACGCTGGTGACCGCCTCGGCGGTATCGGTCAGCGGCATGATCGGCTGGGTGGGTCTGGTGATCCCCCACATGATGCGGCGGCTGGTGGGCTCTGACTACCGCTTCCTCATGCCCGCCTCCATGCTGGGCGGCGGCATCTTCCTGCTGGTGGTGGACAACATTTCCCGGAACGCCTCCGCCTCCGGCATTCCCATCGGCATCCTGACGGCCTTCATCGGTGCGCCCTTCTTTCTGTGGCTCATCATGGGAAAGGGGGATCATTATGAGCATTGAGGTCCAAAACCTGAGCTTCTCCTACGGCGACCGTCCGGTGCTGCATGACATCAGCTTCCGGGTGGAGAAGGGAGAATTCCTCTCCATCCTGGGCCCCAACGGCGTGGGAAAAAGCACCCTGTTCCGATGCGTCCTGGGACTTCTGTCCGGTTACACGGGACAGGTTCTGGTGGACAGCGCGGACAGCCGCAGCTTCTCCGTCCGGGAGGCCGCCAGGCACATCGCCTACATCCCCCAGTCCAGCCACCCCATCTTCAATTACAGCGTCTTCGACATCGTCCTCATGGGCAGGACCAGCGGCCTGAGTACCTTCCGCAGCCCCAGAAAGCAGGATGCCGAGCTTTGCCGCTGGGCGCTGGAGAAGGTGGGCATCCCCCATCTTTCCGACCGTTGCTTCCACCGGCTCTCCGGCGGCGAGCAGCAGCTGGTGCTGATCGCCCGGGCCCTGGTCCAGAAGGCCCCCATCCTCATGCTGGACGAGCCCACGGCAAGTCTGGATTTCGGAAACCAGCTGCGGGTTTTGGAGCAGTGCCGGAGTCTGGCCCGGGAGGGCTATACCGTCATCCAGACCACCCACAACCCGGAGCAGAGCTACCAGTATTCCGACCGGATCCTGACCCTTCAGCACGGACGGGTCCTGGCGGAGGGCACCCCAAAGGAGGTCCTGACAGAAAAGACCATCCGCGCCCTCTACGGCGTGGAGGTGGATGTGGTCAGTCTCCGCGATGACCGGGCCCGGATCTGTCTCCCGTCAAATATTTCGATCAAGGAGGGTCATTTATGAAAAAGCATCTCTGTCTTCTCCTGGCGCTCGTGCTGCTGTGCGGCTGCGCCGCACCCGCCGCAGAGCCCAGGGAAACCATGGACTATACGGATGACCTGGGCCGGAGCGTTTCCGTGCCCCAAAAAGCCCGGCGCATCGCCATCACCGGTCCGCTGAGCCAGGTCTACATCCTGCCCCTGGCGGGGGACCTGCTGGTGGGCGTGTGCAATGAATTCACCGGCGACGCCGCCAAATATCTGCCCGAGGACATCTTCTCCAAGACCGAGATCGGTCAGCTCTACGGCGGCAAGGGCGAAATGGATCTGGAGGCCCTGCTGTCGGCGGCTCCGGAGATCGCGGTCGACATCGGCGAGCCCAAGGACTCCATGGCCCAGGATCTGAACGCCCTGCAGGAGCAGACCGGCATCCCCTTCCTCCACATCGACGCCACGGTCCGGACCGCCCCCGACGCCTACCGGGAGCTGGGCAGGCTCCTGGGCCGGGAGGAAAAGGCCGAGGAGCTGGCCCTCTGGCTCGAAGCCACCTATGCCAATATCACCGCCATGATGGAGCGGGTGGATGCCGACGGAGCCAGGGTGCGTGTCCTCTACTGTCTGGGCGACAAGGGGACCAACGTCATCGCCGAGGGCTCCTTCCACGCGGAGACCATCAACCTGATGGCCGACAATCTGGCAAAGCTCGACGATGTGGTGTCCCAGGGCACCGGCAACGAGGTGGACCTGGAGCAGCTTCTGCTGTGGGACCCCGATGTGATCCTCTTTGCCCCGGACAGCTGCTTTGACGCCATCGCCGGCGATCCCCAGTGGCAGAGCCTCCGGGCGGTGGCAGAGGGCCGATACTACGAAACTCCCTGCGGCCCCTACGGCTGGCTCTCCTCTCCCCCCGCGGTCCAGCGCTATCTGGGCATGCTCTGGCTGGGTGAGCTGCTGTATCCTGAATACACCGAGTATGATCTGCAGGAGGAAGTGACGGCTTACTACAAGCTGTTCTACGGCTGCGACCTGACGGAGGAGATGTACCGGGAGCTGATGGTCAACGCCCTTCCGTGACTGGTTCGGAGCCATAAGGAAGGCAGCATCCCGTTCGTCCCGGGAAGATCCGGCATATTCACCAGAATCCGGGTCTGATTTTGTGCGTATCACCAATTGCACCGGACCGATCCCCGGTGTATAATATGCCCGACAAACAAATACAGGGGAGCTTGTGAAGCAGGCTGAGAGGAAGTAACCGAACTTCGACCCTTTAACCTGATGCGGATAATGCCGCCGTAGGAAGTCATCACACGCATGATTTTTAC
>JAFQSI010000184.1 GCA_017409645.1 Oscillospiraceae bacterium
ACGCCTCCAACTGGGCCGCGACGACCCTGCATGGATATCTGTACAACGACGACGTCTCCTTCGACTCCGTGGGCGCTCCCGGTTCCTATTCCAGCGCCTTCACCGTGGCCTCCGTGGAGAATGACGGCACCGTGGGCTTCTGCTTCACCGCCAACGGCCAGAGGGCCTTCTACGTGGAGACGCTGGGCTACGGCAACACCGCCATGCACACCCTGGACAAGAGCCTGGACCTGGACGGCACCGAGTATGAGTATGTCTTCCTGGACGGCCTGGGCTATGAGGACGAGTACACGGGCATCGACGTCACCGGCAAGGTGGTCTTTGTCCAGCGCGGTACCCTGAATTTCGCCGTCAAGGCCAACAACGCCCTGAGCCGCGGCGCCGTGGGCGTGGTGGTCTACAACAACCAGCCCGGCGTCAGCAACATGGACCTGACCGGTCTGAGCTACGCCGCTCCCGTGGTCAGCATCACCCAGGCCGAGGGCGCAGCCATTCGGGCTGTCTCTGAGGACAGGGGCAATTACCTGACCGGCAAGCTGACCGTCTACGGCAAGCAGGGCATCGGCGTGAAGAACTCCGAGTATTACACCATGAGCGACTTCAGCTCCTGGGGCGTGCCCGGCAACCTGACCCTGAAGCCCGAGATCACCGCCCCCGGCGGCATGATCTATTCCCTCTGGGGCTCCAACGCCGTCACCGGCGGCGGCTCCGACAAGTATGAGACGATGTCCGGCACCTCTATGGCCGCTCCCCAGATCACCGGCATGGCCGCGCTGCTGGCCCAGCACTATCAGGAGAACGGCATGGCTGAGGAGTCCGGCCTGAGTGCCCGCCATCTGGCCCAGAGCCTGCTGATGTCCACCGCCGAGCCCCTGTATGAGGAAGCTTCCGGCGGCAATTACTACTCCCTGCTCAATCAGGGCGCGGGCCTGGCCCGTGTGGATCTGGCTGCCCAGGCCGACTCCTTCGTCAAGGTCGAGGGCCAGAACGACTACAAGGTCAAGGCCGAGCTGGGCGACGATCCGGAGCGCACCGGCATCTATGAATTCGACTTCACCATCACCAACATGACCGGCTCTGAGAAGGTCTATGAGCTGGATGCGGATCTGTTCCGCCAGGATGTCTTCGAGTACCAGGAGGGCAGCGAGATCTGGCTGCTGGACACCTGGACCACCGCTCTGGATGGGGATGTGACCTTCCGCGTCTCCGACAGCGGGGAGGAAGCCTTCACTTGCGACCTCAACGGCGACGGCAAGACCAACGAGCGGGACGCCGACTATCTGCTGGAGTACATGGTCGGCAATGTGTCCGAGCTGAGTGGTGAGGCCGATCTCAGCGGCGACGGCAACATCACCTCCTACGACGCTCACCTGCTGCTGGCGAAGCTGGATACCGGCGCTGCCGGCAAGCTGGTCACGGTCCCTGCGAAGGGCTCTGTCACCATCGGCGTGGAGATCGCCCTGACCGAGGAGGCCAAGGCCGAGCTGGACACCGAGACCCCCAATGGCACCTATGTCGAGGCCTTCGTCTATGCCCGTGGCGTCGCTGACGACGAGGGCAATGCGGGTACCGTCCATTCCATCCCCGTGCTGGCCTTCTACGGCGACTGGTCCGATCCGAGCATGTTCGACCGGGGCACCCTGATGGATCTGGTCTACATGACCTCCAACGTGGCGCCCTACCTGTACCGCTTCATCGGCCCCTACGGCAACACCCTGGGCGTCGACTTCGGCGACGGTACCGAGTATTACTTCGGCGGCAACCCCGTGCTGGATGACGAGCATTATCTGCCCGAGCGCAACGCCTTCTCCAGCACCAACGGCTCCAAGCTCACCGAGCAGGGCTTCACCCTGATCCGCGGCGCAGGCGCAGCCCGGATCCAGGTGCTGAACGCCAAGACCGGCGAGGTCTATCTGGAGAAGCAGCTGGACGAGATGTACCCCGCCTACTACAACGCAGGCCTGGGCGCCTGGGAGAACACCATCCAGTACGCCAAGCTCAACTGGACGGGCACCGACGCCGCGGGCAAGCCTCTGCCCGAGGGCACCGGGGTCAACGTGACCCTGACCGCAGTCACCCAGTACGACCGCAAGGCCGACGGCAGCTACAGCTTTGAGGATCTGGGCAAGGGCTCCAGCCTGACCACCTCCTTCACCATCGACAACACCGCCCCCGAGGCAACCGATATCGATGTCTCCCGGCTCGATGCCGACAAGCTGACCGTCAAGGCAAAGGACAACCGCTACGTTGCCGCCGTGGCCCTGCTGAACGCCAACGGCAGCAAGCTGCTGAATGTCCTGTCCCCCAACCAGACCGAGCTGGGCAAGGAGGTCGCCGTGGAGCTGGATCTGACCGGCATCTACGGCAACAACTTCTTGGTGGCTGTCTTCGACTACGCCCAGAACATGACCGTCTATGAGGTGGAGCTGAACCTGGGCAGCCCCGAGCGGAACTACTTCACCGCCATCGACTACAACACCATGAGCTATGTCAGCGTGGATATGCAGGGCCAGACCTCCCCCATCGCGGACACCGGTCTGCCCGTGCTGGCTCGTGCCGCAGAATATGTGGGCGGATACGTCTTCACCGTCACCGCCGACAACAGCCTGTGCGTTGCCAACGACGAGGATCTGACCGTCACCGAGCGGATCTGCAAGCTGGACCCCTACGGCGAGCTGCTGATGACCACCGTCAACGACCTGGCCTACAACTACGCCGACGGCAACCTCTACATCCAGTACTACTCCCAGTACAACTACGAGGCTGCGCCCTACCTGGCCATCGTGGACATGGGCGACGGCACCCTGGAGCAGCTGTGTGAGCTGCCCACCGACGTCAACACCATGGCCATCTCCACCGACGGCACCTTCTACTCCGCAGGCTACAACAGCAACATCCTCTACAAGTACACCCTGGCCGACATCTTCTCCGGCAGGGGCATGACCCAGGTGGGCGAGATGGGCTACTACTACTCCGCTTACCTGACCTCCATGGCCTGGGACCACAACACCGGCAAGCTCTACTGGGCCTTCCCCAACACCCTGGTGGAGATCGATCCCGAGACTGCCGCGCCCACGATGCTGGGCTACCACGAGGCCATGCTGGTTGGCCTGTACACCCGTCCTGACTACGACGAGGGTATGTTTGATCCCGTGGACACCGTGGATCGCCTGGAGCTGAACAACTACGATACCCGCGTCATGCTGAATTCCAGCTTCCAGCTGGAGGCCACCGTCTGGCCCTGGAACGCTTCCGACCGGACCGTCACCTGGACCACCTCCGACGCTTCCGTTGCCACCGTGGACGCCAAGGGCGTCATCACCGGCCTGAAGGAGGGAACCTGCACCATTACCGCCACCTCCAACCTGGATCCCACGGTCAGCATGGACTGCCGGATCGAGGTCTTCCGGATGGAGAAGACCCTCAACGCCCTCATCTGGGATGAGAACGGTGAGATCTGGATGAGCGAGTTCAACACCGCCGAGCTGCCGGAGTACACCAAGCTCAGCGACAAGAGCCTGGGCCATGACCTGGCCGCAGCCACCATCGACGAGAACGGCAACATCTACGCCGCCTCCCTGGATGTGAACGAGCTGAAGTCCACCCTCTACAAGCTCGACGGCACCACCTACGAGGCCACCAAGATCGGCCCCTCCACCGACGGCTATGTGGATCTGGCCCCCGCACCCGGTCAGGGCAAGGATCGTCTGATGGCCGTCTACGGCGGCAACGTCCTGAACGTGGATGCCGCCACCGGCGACTACTACAACCACTACTACATGTTCTCCTACAACCTGGTGGCACTGGCCTATGTGGGCACCGAGCCCTACACCGACTGGGGCTACAACACCACCGTGGACTGGTACTTCATCATCGACCGGGTGGGCTATGTGTACCTGATGGGCTTCCTGGAGCAGAACGGCAGCTACTACTACATCGAGCATGACGCCCTGGCTCCCGGCGGCATCTACACCCAGGTCCCCTTCGAGATGGAGACGCCCTACTTCGGCTCCGCCCATTTCGACGGCGAGTTCCTGTACTACTCCGCCTACAAGCAGAGCAAGGACAATGTCACCCTGATGGCCATCGATGTGGCCGGCGGCAGCAAGGCCTGCTATGAGCTGGGTACCTTTGCCGACACCGTCTGGCCCGTGGCAGGTCTGATGGAGCTTGACGGCGTGGACAACAACATCGCCATCATCCACTCCGCTCAGAATGGCGTTGAGACCATGTCCCAGCCCAAGCCTGTCGAAAAGGCTGAGCTGCAGGGCATCCGGGAGGAGAAGGCTGAGGGCACCCTGAACAATGCCATCCAGCCCATGTCCAGCGCCGACGCCAAGGACGGCCTGGTCTATGTGGATGTGACACTGCCCCATGCCGACACCAATGCCGAGATGACCGTCACCTTCGACACCGAAAAGCTGGAGCTGACCGATGTCAGCGGCAGCACCACCGCCTTTGCATGGAACGCAGAGGACGGCAGGATCGACCTGGCTCTGGCCGAGGCTGATGTGATCTCTGAGACGACGACGGTTGCCCGGCTGACCTTCCGGGCCATCGGCGACGGCGAGACGACTGTCTCCATCGTCACCGACGGTCTGGGCAGCGAGCCCTGCGGCCACGATGAGCTGATCAGCATCGCCCTGCCCCTGGCATTTACCGATGTTCCCGAGGGCTCCTACTACTACGATCCCGTCCGGTGGGCCGTGGAGAAGGGCGTCACCGAGGGTACCTCCGACACCACCTTCTCTCCCGCCAACAACTGCCTGCGGGCTCACGTGGTCACCTTCCTGTGGCGTGCCGCCGGCTGCCCCGCACCCAAGACCACCGTCAATCCCTTCGTGGATGTGGAAAAGGGCACCTTCTACTACGACGCTGTTCTGTGGGCCGTGGAAAACGGCATCACCTCCGGTGTGGATGACACTCACTTCGCCCCCGGCATGGACTGCACCCGTATCCAGGTCGTGACCTTCCTGTACCGGGCCAAGGGTAGCCCCGCTGTGGGTTCCACCGCGAACCCCTTCGTGGACGTTCCCAACGGCGGATGGTTCACCACGCCCGTTCTGTGGGCTCTGGAGAACGGCGTCACCGAGGGCGTGGATCCCACGCACTTTGCCCCCTCGACCATCTGCAACCGCGCCCAGGTCGTCACCTTCCTGTACCGCGCATACAAGTAATTGACGCAGAATTGACCCCATAACCCAACGCAGGCCCGCCGGAAGGCGGGCCTGTATGTTTGATTTCCTGGGCAAGATATGATAAAATGAGAAAAAACTCAGGAGGTATCCCTATGCTGTTCATCGAATATCCGCCCTGCACCACCTGCAAAAAGGCAAAGAAGTGGCTCCGGGACCACGATCTCGAATTCACCGCCCGGCACATCAAGGAGCAGAACCCTGCCGCCGAAGAGCTGTCTGCCTGGCAGGAAAAGAGCGGACTGGAGCTGAAGAAGTTTTTCAACACCAGCGGCATGCTGTACCGGGAGCTGGGTCTGAAGGACAAGCTTCCCGCCATGAGCCGGGAGGAGCAGCTGCAGCTGCTCAGCTCCGACGGCATGCTGGTCAAGCGGCCCATCCTGGTCACGGAAGACACCGTCCTGGTGGGCTTCCGGGAGAAGGAATGGGAGAAGCTGTTGCAAAAATAACCGGTTTGTGGTACGATAACCGGGTTTGAAAGGAGGGGAGATCATGGAAAAACAGGCGCTTTTGCAGCACTATTTCGGCTATGGCGAATTCCGGCCGGGCCAGGAGGAGCTGGTGGACGGCATCCTGGCGGGGCGGGATGTCTTCGGCATCATGCCCACCGGCGGCGGAAAGTCCATCTGCTACCAGCTTCCGGGGCTGATGCTGCCCGGTGTGACGCTGGTCGTCTCGCCCCTGATCTCCCTGATGCATGATCAGGTCATGGCGCTCAAAGCCGCGGGCATCCCAGGGGCCTATGTCAACAGCTCCCTGACCTTCCCGCAGCTGCGGGCGGTGTACCGCAATATGCTGCTGGGGAAGTACAAGATCATCTACGTGGCCCCGGAGCGGCTCCAGAGCGACGGCTTTCTCGAAGCGGTGGAGCAGATGAACATCTCGATGGTGGCCGTGGACGAGGCCCACTGCATCTCCCAGTGGGGCCAGGATTTCCGGCCCAGCTATCTGAAGATCGTGGAGTTCATCCGGCTGCTGCCCCGGCGGCCCGTCATCGCCGCCTTCACGGCCACAGCCACCCAGAAGGTCCGGGAGGATGTGAAGCGGATCCTGGATCTGCGGAGCCCCGTGGAGGTCGTCACGGGCTTCGACCGGCCCAACCTCTGGTTCGAGGTGCGGCATCCCGATATGAAGGACGGGGAGCTGCTGCGGCTGCTGGAAGCGCGGAAGCGCAGGTCGGGCATCGTCTACTGTGCCACCCGTAAGAGCGTGGAGCAGGTCTGCCAGCTCCTGACGGACCGGGGCTACGCCGCCACCCGCTACCACGCGGGTCTGGAGGAGCGGGAGCGGATGGAAAATCAGAACGCCTTTCTCTACGACGAGAAGACCGTCATGGTGGCGACCAACGCCTTCGGCATGGGCATCGACAAGTCCAATGTGAATTTCGTCATCCACTACAACATGCCCAAGAGTCTGGAAGCCTACTACCAGGAGGCGGGCCGGGCAGGCCGGGACGGCTCCAACGCCGACTGCATCCTGCTCTACGCTCCCAGGGACGTCCAGACCGCCCGGTTTTTCATCGAAAACGGCTCCGACAACGAGGATCTGACCGAGGAGCAGAAAGAAGTCATCAAAAAGCAGGACTACGAGCGGCTGGAGGCCATGGTCACCTACTGCAAGACCCGGACCTGTCTGCGGGGCTGGATCCTGGAATATTTCGGGCAGAAGCACCCGGAGGTCTGCGGCAACTGCGGCAGCTGCGCCAAGGAGTACGAGAAAAAGGATATCACGAAGGAAGCGCAGATGATCCTCTCCTGCGTGCGGCGGATCAGGGATCACCTGGGCTACTATGTGGGCAAGCCCACGGTGGTCCGGACGCTCCAGGGCAGCCGGGAGAAGAAGACCATCGAGCTGGGCCTGAACGAGGTCAGCACCTACGGCCTGATGAAAACCATGAGCGCCAACGCCATCAAGGAGCTGATCTCCCGTCTGGAGGACGGGGGCTACCTCGTCACGGAGCTGGAGCATCAGACCCTGCGGCTGACGGAAAAGGCGTCAGGCGTCCTCTACCTGGGCGAGAGCGTGGAGGTGCTGGTGCTGAAGCAGGAGGAGAAGCTCCAACGCCTGGACGACGACGGCATGACCGAGGACGAGCGGGAGCTGTTCGACCTGCTGCGCGAGTGCAGAAGCCGCCTGGCCCGGGCCAACGGCGTGGCGCCCTTCATGATCTTCTCCAACGCCACCCTCATGGACATGGCCCGGAAGCACCCGACGAATATGACCGCCTTCAAGCGGGTGTCCGGCGTGGGCGAAATGAAGGCCAGCTGGTACGGCAAAGAATTTTTGAAGGCCCTGAAAGGAGCGGCAAAATGAGCTATCCCAAGGGAAAGAATCTCCCCGCCTGGGCGGGACTGGTGCTGTGTCTGCTGATGGGCTTTGTGTTCGTGTGCATCGGCACCGGCATCGAGACGGTGGAGCGGGAGGAGCTGAAAACGGTGACGATCCGCTTTGCGCGGTCTGTGGCTATCGCGGGGGACGATGACCGGATCCGTCTGCAGGATGTGGAGGGGGCGTGGTATGAACTCCACGCTGCCAACGGCAATCAGACTCTGGCCGAAAAGCTGGAGGAGCTGCCCGCCGGGACGGAGCTTCAGCTGCTGCTGCACCCGGAGGAGGAGTATGTTCTGGGTATCTACCGGGACGGCACGCCTATGCTCGGCTGGCAGGAGGCCATGCAGGAGATTCAGGACGAGGATCTGGCCTTCTCCTGGCTGGGGATCGGTGTGTGGATTCTGGGTGTCGTGATGTTCGTTGCAGAAAAAAGATCAAAAAAGAAAAAATAATGCTTGACAAAACGGGGAACGGGTGGTATCATACAGAAGTCGATTGGTTAACCGCCAAACGCAGTTGGTATTGATTGTGGTGAGGGTCCACCTGTTCCCATCCCGAACACAGAAGTTAAGCTCACTTACGCCGACGATAGTTGCCTGGCGACGGGCCGTGAAAATAGGTAATGCCAACACAAATATTCCCCCTTAGCTCAGTC
>JAFQSI010000185.1 GCA_017409645.1 Oscillospiraceae bacterium
ACTCCCGAGTTCTGCGGCGTCATGGACCGGGTGGACATCCTGACCGGCACCTTCGGCAAGGCCCTGGGCGGCGCCTCCGGCGGCTACACCGCGGCCCGTCAGCCCATCGTGGATCTGCTGCGACAGAAGAGCCGTCCCTACCTGTTCAGTAACACCGTGGCTCCCGCCATCTGCGCCGCCACCATCCGGACCATCGAGCTGCTGGAGGAGTCCACCGCTCTGCGGGACAAGGTCCACGAGAATGCCCGCTACTTCCGCGCCGAGATGGAGAAGCTGGGCTTCGACCTGCTGCCCGGTGAGCATCCCATCGTGCCCGTGATGCTCTACGATCCCCGGACCGCCCACGAGTTCGCCCGCCGGATGCTGGACAAGGGCGTCTACGTGGTGGCCTTCTGCTACCCCGTGGTCCCCAAGGGCAAGGACCGCATCCGCACCCAGATCTCCGCCGGCCACACCAAGGCCGACATCGACCACGCCGTCAAAGCCTTCGGCGAGGTCAAGAAGGAAATGGGTCTGTAATCAAGCACTCAGGGCCTGCTGCATGTGCAGCAGGCCCTCAGATCGCCCAGAAACCCATTTTGCGCGAAGCGCCTTGGCTCTCCCTTTTGGAGAGCTGTCACGCGTCAGCGTGACTGAGAGGGTTATCGAATATTTGCATTGCAAATATTCGATGTTTCCCGATTTTCACAGAAAATCGGGAGGCCCTCTCCGACCTCGCTGCGCTCGGCCACCTCTCCCATAGGGAGAGGCAAGGGCCTTTTTCGACACGCTGAACGGGCCTGCTGCACACGCAGCAGGCCCGTTGTTTATTTTCCGATGGCCCAGAGGTTCCGGAACTGACTCTCGATGTCCTCAAAACGCCACAGCTTTTCACTGTTTTCGATGCTGTTGGGGTCATTGACCCGGAGCAGGCCCTCCTCCTCCCCCACCAGCACGATGAAATGGCCGGAGGTGGTGAAGTCCCCCGGGCCCATGGCGCAGATGACGGGCTTGCCCGCCCGCAGCTCCTTCAGGATCCGGCTCTCCGACAGGGGGATCTCGGCGACGTCGAAGCCCAGCTTTTCGCCGCCCTCGCTGATCAGGGTCCAGCTGGAGCCGTTTCCGGGGGAATAATAGCCGTTCTTCCCGGCAAATTCGATGACCTTGTCGGGAGAAAATGCTTCGTCACCCGTTAAGTAGTATGCCGCCATGCTCAGGCACAGGGGGCCGCAGCCCGTCAGGGCGGCGGGCTTGCCGCCGTATTCCATCCTGCCCCACTGCCGGTCCCACTGCAGGAACAGGGGCACGCCGGGGCAGTCGTCGTATTCCGACAGGTCCACCTCGATGGGCTCGTCCTTTTCCAATGGATAGTGCAGCACGAAGTCCTCCGTCTCCGGGTTCCGCTGCAGCAGCTCCCGCAGCTCCTCCGGGTAGTCGGAAAGCGCCAGACCGTTCTGGGCTGCAAAGGCCTCGATGACCCGGTCAGCCCTGCCGTAGGTGCCGGATCCCGGCACATCCGATATGTTCCACAGCTTCCAGGCCCCCGCCCCGAGGATCACCAGGATCAGCAGGAAGCACAGACCGCCGCAGCCGTTTTTCTTTCTTTTCATCATACGGACCTCCCCTAAAGTAACCGCCGAATAAATCGTCTGCGGTTGCTGGTGGATCTTTTGACGCAACTCCGCAGTTTGAAAAGCGCGAAATACACAAAGTATTCCTGCGTTTTCCAAACTTTGATTTGCGCCAATATCTCTCACCATCAACGCTTGCCGAGTTAATCATCGGTTACTTGAGATGGCTATAGCATAGCACACCCTTGCTTGAGAAGTCTTTATGGCTTCTTTAAGGTTTCCTTAAATTTCAGCGCCCCATAACGGCAAACGAACCGGCCCCTGCCCCTCAGAAACGAGGAGCAGGGGCCGGGCGCATATCAATTTGTAATTCTGAATTGTCCCTTATTCGCTGTGGTTCTCGGTGACGGCGCCGGAGCGGTAGGCGGTGAGCAGATCCATCAGCTCCTCCACCCTGGCCTGGAGCATCTTGCCCTCGTCGGTGTCGGCCACCTTCAGGCGGACCTCCATCCGCTCGAAGATGTCCGAATCGTTGTCCATGTCGGCGTTGGACCGGACGGCGTGCTTCTTTCCGGCGAAGGGCTGGTGTGCCACGATGCGCATATAGCGGGAGCCGAAGGTCAGGGTGTAGCCGGCGATGCCGGAGGTGGGCTGGTAGGCCTTGCCGAAGCCGCCGTCGATGACGATCAGCTTGCCGCCGCCCTTGATGGGGCTCTCGCCCTTTTTCGCCTTGACGGGCACATGACCGTTGATGATGTGGCAGTGGGGCCCCTCCAGGCCGAATTCCTTCAGGAGCATCTGGCAGACCTCGGGGTCCTGGTAGTAGGTGTAGTAGGGATTCTTGGGCTCAGCCTGGGCCACCTCATCATCGATGAAGCGGCGCTCAAAGGTCGCCATCCGGTCCCGGCCGAAGATGGGGCTGTTCCGGCCTGCCCAGAGCCACCACAAAAAGTCCATGCCAAAGACACGCTCGGGGGTGCCCCGCTTGTGGTAATAGGCCTGGCGGGCGGTCTTGTCGGCGTAATCCATGAAGGCCTTGCCGGAAAGCTCCTGGCCGGAGATGGTGAAGCTCAGGAGCCTGCCGTCCTCGGTCATGGGCACGCAGCCGTGGAAGAGGAGGTTGCCGTTGGTGGTCTTGTAGAGGCTGCCCTTGGAATAGAGGAAGCGGGTATGCTTCTGGAGCTTTTCGGAATAGCGGAAGGAGTCGGTGAGCTGTTCGATGACATGGCTCTCCTCCGCCGTCAGCTCGTAGGGGTTCTCCGGGTCCACGGTGGGGAAGTCACAGTCCTTCAGGGGGTAATCCACACCGCCGATGTTGATGGTCTTCGTCTCATAGTTGATCCGGTGCAGCAGGGCCCGGTCCTCCATGTGGTACTCGGGACGGCGCAGGACCTTGGCGCCCTCCAGCTTGAACAGGATCATGGTGATGGCCTTGTACATCCGGGCGGAGAGGATCCTATCCTTCTCGGTGTACTGCTTGGCGTCCAGATTGGTCATCTTGATGCCGAAGCAGCTGGTATCGCAGTCCCGGTAGACCTCATTGGCGAAAATGGACAGGGGCCGGAGGCTGATGCCGTAGCCCGTCTCAATGACGTCGAGATTGTTGTAGCGGATGGAATTCGACAGCACCGTTGCTACCAGGGTCCGGGAGCCGGAGGCGGCGCCCATCCACAGAATGTCGTGGTTGCCCCACTGGATATCCACGCCCCTGCAGTTCATCAGGCTGTCCATGACGATGTCCGCCCGGGGTCCCCGGTCGAAGATGTCGCCGACGATGTGCAGGTGATCCACGGTCAGGGCCTTGATGGTAGTACACATGGCCTGGATCACATCGGACGCCTGGCCGATGGCGATGATGGTGTCGATCAGGTTCTCAAAATAATATTTCTTGGAGCCGTCCTCGTCCCGGAGGTGGATCAGCTCGTCCAGGATCTCCCGGTAGCCCTCGGGCATCTGCTTCCGGACGTGGTTACGGGTGTGCTTGATGGAGACAAACCGGCAGACCTGGATCAGCCGGTGGATGGCGATGCGGTACCACTCCTCCATGTCCTCCTCGCTCTCGGCCACCAGCTCCAGCTTGGATTTGGGGTAGTAGATCAGGGTAGCCAGATCGCTGCGGTCCCGCTGGGAAAGGGAGGTGCCGAAGATCTCCTTCAGCTTCTCCTTGACCTCGCCGGAGCAGGAATTGAGGATATGCAGGAAGGCGTCATACTCGCCGTGGATATCGGACATAAAATGCTCGGTGCCCTTGGGCAGGTTCAGGATGGACTGGAGCCGGATGATCTCCGTGCTGGCCGCCTGGACGGTGGGGTACTGCTGCGACAGCAGCTGCAGATAGCGAAGCTGCGCCGGGGTGAAGGTCTTCTTATCGGGCATGGTCAATCTCCTTTTCCGGATGATAAGCGTGGTGCGTTCTTACCTTATAGTATACCCTATGCGGCCCCCGGGGGCAAGTGGGCGTTTTGCCGATAAGCTGCCACAAATCGCCGGACTTATCCCCCGGAAGCAGCGCCCTTTTCCACGCCTTTTGGCAAATATGCCCAACCACCCGCCGGGAACTGTTGCGCACGCCACTTTTTTCTGTTGCAATCCCGGCTAAGATACAGTAAAATGGATTTGGAAAATAGAATGTGTTGGCAAAACAATCCGGACCATCTGCGAAAAATGGGTATTACTGCGCAGCAAAGCAACGCACCAGTATCAATCGTCCACCTCCGATGTCGATAGTTCTTCTGCCGATGTGCAGGTTTCGGGAGGGGTCCTTAGGGGAGGGAGCGAATTGACGCAAGGAAGCCTGAGCGGACTCCCCTAAGCCGGTTTCTTTGGTGACTTTCTTGTCCGGCGACAAGAAAGTTACCCCCCGGAGGGCGTCTCTCTGTGGCTAAAGTCAAAACGTATGTCCCATCCCGCCTGCGTAGCGATACCCTTTTGTCGATCATGAATATCAAGTCCAGCTTGCTTAACTTACACGAAACAGAAAAAAGGAGTGGTCAGCTTTGGGCATCAGAAAGCTATTCACCGCAAAGGACATGACCCAGGGTGCGCCCTGGCAGCGGATCCTGGAATTCTCCATCCCCATGCTGCTGGGCAACATCGCGCAGCAGCTGTACAACACCGCCGACTCGGTCATCGTCGGCATCTTCGTGGGCGACAACGCCCTGGCCGCCGTGGGCAGCGCCATGCCCATCCTGAATCTGCTGCTGGCGCTCTTCGTGGGCATCGCCACCGGCGCAGGCATCGTCATCTCCCAGGCCTACGGCGCCCGGGACCGGGAGGGTCTGAGCAAGAGCATCGGCAACTGCATCACCCTGGCCTTCATCGCCACCCTGGTCATCATGGTGGTCGGTCCCCTGCTGACCCGGCCCATGCTGGAGCTGCTGGGCACCCCCGACTCCATCCTCGGCTGGTGCAGCAGCTACCTGACCATCCAGTTTTTGGGCATCGCCGGCTTCTTCTTCTATAATATGCTCTCCGGTGTACTCCGCGGTCTGGGCGACAGCGTCTCCGCCCTGGGCTTCCTGCTGCTGGCGGCAGCTCTGAACGTGGTGCTGGATCTTGTCTTTGTTGCCGGCTTCGGCCTTGGCGTTGCGGGCGTCTCCCTGGCGACGGTCATCGCCCAGGGCATCTCCGCGTTCTTCTGCTTCCGCAAGCTCATGAAAATGAGCAGCATCTTCGATCTGAACCGCAGCACCGTCCGGCTGGATGGAGCCGTAGCCATGCGCATCATCCGCCTGGGCGTCCCCTCCGGCATCACCCAGGCCATCTTCTCCATGGCTTCCATGGTGACCCAGTCCCTGACCAACTCCATGGGCGAGATGGTCATCGCCGCCAACGTCATCATCATGCGCGTGGACGGCTTCGCCATGATGCCCAACTTCTCCTTTGGTCAGGCCATGAGCGTCTACACCGGCCAGAACGTGGGTGCCATGAAGTACGACCGGGTCCACCTGGGCTCCAAGCAGGGCACCCTGATCGCGGTGAGCTGCTCCGCAGCCATCACCTGCGTACTGCTGTTCCTGAACAAGTACCTCTTCGCCATCTTCACCGACACCGCCGAGCTGATCGATCTGGCGGGCCGGATGATGCGGCTGATGGCCGTGGGCTATGTTGGCGTTGCCATCACCCAATCCTTAGGCGGCGTCATGCGCGGCGCAGGCGACACCATCTCCCCCATGTGGATCTCCATCATCTCCACGGTGCTGCTGCGGGTCCCCGTGGCCTACATCATGGCCTACTTCACCGCCTCCGAGACCTGGCCCAAGGGTCATCCCTTCTCCCTGTCCGCATCGCTGCTGATCAGCTGGGTCCTGGGCGCGGTCATGTCCGCCGTCGCCTACAGCCGGGGCAAGTGGAAGAAGACCATGGTCCAGTTCCACGAGCCGTAAAAAATCCAGAGGGCCTGTTGCAGCATGAACTGCAGCAGGCCCTTTTTGAGGTGTCATCATGTTCTATCGTTCGACTTATCCTTCCCCGCTGGGAACGATCACCCTGGTCTGTGATGGTGAAGCCCTGGTGCAGCTGTCCTTGCCGGGGCAGAGGAAATTCCCGCAGGACGCGGCCGAAGTGCCCCATCCGATCCTGGACCAGACGAAGGGCTGGCTGGACCGGTATTTCGCCGGATATGCCCCCTGCCCTGCCGTGTTGCCATTGCGTCCCGCGGGGACGGCGTTTCGGGAATTGATCTGGAAGCTGCTGCTGGACATCCCCTATGGCGAAACCGTCAGCTATGGTGAGCTTGCCAAAAAGGCCGCGGCGCAGCTGGGCAAACCGCGCATGTCCGCCCAGGCGGTGGGTCAGGCCGTGGGAGCCAACCCCATCGCCATCGTCATCCCCTGCCACCGTGTGGTGGGCGCCGACGGGAGCCTGACGGGCTACGCCGGGGGGATACATTATAAAAAAGCATTACTGGAGCTTGAAGCGCCATAACCGCGCCTGGTCCTCCGGACTGGCGTAGCCGATGCCGACCCGCGTATGTTCCGTGATCTCACCGCGGAAGCCGTCGTCCTCGATCCACAGCTCCTCCCCGAGAATACTGCCCCGGTTCAGCTGGCCCGTGATGTGCAAGGCTTTGGTCAGCTTGCCGGGGCCGTTGTATTTGCCCTCGCAGGCGCGGATGAGGACCGCCTCGGGCTCGTTTTCTTCGCCGGTGACGATGTTCAGCAGCCAGTGGACGCCGTAGCACAAATAGATGTAGATGGTGCCCGCGTCCATGTACATGACCTCGGTCCGCTTCGTGCGGCCCTTGTGTGCATGACAGGCGGTGTCGCCTTCGCCGCAGTAGCTTTCCGTCTCGGTGATCCGCAGACGGTATTCCTGCCCGTCCACCCGATGGACCAGGATTTTTCCAACAAGCTCCCGGGCCACATCCAGACAGGGCCGGTGATAGAATTCGTAGGGGAGTTTCATGTCCGGGTCCTCCTTCGTATACAAAAACCGCCGTGGTTTCCCACGGCGGTCTAATTTTGTTAGGTTAGCCCCACAAATTACTTGTGAGCGCCGGCGACCTGAGCAGCGACCTCGGCAGCGAAGTCGTCGACCTTCTTCTCAATGCCCTCACCCTTGGTGTAGTGGATGGCGTTGACGAAGGTGACCTTGCCGCCCAGCTTCTTGGCAGCGTCGGCGATGTAGCCGGCCACGTCGCCCTTGAAGATGTCAGCGCGGACGAACTCCTGCTGCAGCAGGCAGATCTCCTTGTAGAAGGCAGCCATCTTGCCCTGAGCGATCTTCTCCTTGACCTGAGCGGGCTTGGAAGCCATCTTGGGATCATTGTCCATCAGAGCGACCTGGACAGCCAGCTCCTTCTCGACGACCTCAGCGGGAACCTGAGCCTTGTCCCAGTACTGGGCCTTCATGGCAGCGATCTGCATGGCAACGTTCTTGCCGATCTCGGTGGCGTCAATGCCGCCCTCGACAGCCAGGTTGACCAGAACACCGTGGGAGCCGCCGGCGTGGACGTAGGCGACGGAGGTGTTCTCGGCGAAACGGTCGAAACGACGGATGACCATGTTCTCGCCGATGGACATGACCTTCTCCTGCATGATCTCGGTGACGGTCAGGTCGGAGTTGGGGTACTTGCAGGCCTTCAGAGCCTCGACGTCGGCGGGGTTCTCCTTGGCGACGACGACGGCCAGGTTCTTGACCAGATCCAGGAACGCGTCGGTCTTGGCGGCGAAGTCGGTCTCGGAGTTGACCTCGATGACG
>JAFQSI010000186.1 GCA_017409645.1 Oscillospiraceae bacterium
GAGCCGGAAACGGCGGTCTTGTCGGCGGACAGGACCTCCAGGATCTCGCCCACGGCGACATTGGAATTGGCGGAGCCGCCGTTGTAAACAAGGGTAGCCTGATTGGTGAAAATTGCCATAGAATGAACCTCCAAAGTTTCTAGTTGCATGACCATGCGGTTCATTCTATGCCTGTTGCTCGAAATACGATACTGTAGGGCGGGGGCATGCCCTCGCCGACCAGCCCCGACAATTGCTCAGCCTAAGCAGAAGAACCAGCCACCGTCCATCACGTCATTGCGAGGAGCGAAGCGACGTGGCAATCCGTCCTCTTTCCGCTCCGTCCGGGAGCGGGTGATGCACAGCATCACGGGGATACGGATTGCCACGCCCTGACGGGCTCGCAATGACAAGCGAATTTGAACATTCCCGCTTCACTCGGGGGGTGGAGTGTGCTATAATCAGTTTGACAAACCTGAAATTGTTTATCAGTTTCCAACTTGTATTTGAAGGGAGCGCATGCGGGATGATAAGAATGAACCATACTACTTTACTGAAAAATGCTCTGCAAGGAACAGGGTTTGTGCGACGTGGCTCTGCTTTCTTCAGGGTATGGGGTGACGGTGTCTTACAGGTGCTAAAATTTGAACGTCAACGTGGTGACAGAGTGCATGATTTGAGTGTTGGCGTTTTCTCGATGTACGGAAGACTATACCCAGAATGGTTTACTTCCAGTGGGTGCATTCCAAGAGCAAGTATTGCTAGTTTTATTGACCTCCGTTTTGTGGACTATTATCTTACTCCAAATCGTTTCACAAAGACTGACAATGGGCAATTTCTCTATGATGGATTTCCTGTTATGGTTGAACCAAAACAGTGGTTACGGGACGAAAATGGAGAGTATTGGAAATACTATTTCACTCCTGAACAGCAAGTACATATCTTAACAGAGAAAGTGCTACCGTGGTTGAATGATATGACAAGCCAATCCTTGGCGGCTAAGGCAATGTATGAGATAGACCCCGTTCCTAACGATAGTCTGCGCTTTGATGCTCATTTAGCGGCTGGCGAATGGACGGAGGCCGAGCAGACCATGTCTGCAATTTTGAAGCAGCACGCTGATGCGCAAGCAAGCTGGAAACGAACCTTTTCACAGGATGAGTATGAAGAGATGGTAGCTCGGCAAGCGGTACGAGATGAACCACTTATAGCGGCTCATAAAATGGTGAAGGAAAAGGATAAGGAAGCTATTTCCTGCTACTTGAGCGATAACTATAAGAGGAACTGTGAGTTGGCAAAATTCTGTATGAAGTAAGGCTTAAATGCTGACAATTTCCAATATATCGCTCAGTCCCTCCACCGAAAACAAAGCCCTGCACAGCATTTGCCGTGCAGGGCGTTTCCATATCGAATTACTTACCGCAGAACTCGTGGGCGACCTTGACGATGTTCTCCTCGCTCAGGCCGAACTCCTTCAGCAGGTCGTTAGCGGGGCCGGAGAAGCCGAAGACGTCGTTGACGCCGATGCGGCGGACGGGGGTGGGGCACTTCTCGGACAGGCAGGCGCAGACAGCCTCGCCCAGGCCGCCGATGACGGAATGCTCCTCGCAGGTGATGATCTTACCGCACTTCTTAGCGGCCTCGATGACCAGCTCCTCGTCCAGGGGCTTGATGGTACACATGTTGATGACCATGGCGTCGATGCCCTCGGCAGCCAGCGTCTCGGCGGCCTTGACGGCCTCGTTGACCATCAGGCCGGTGGCGATGATGGCCACATCGGAGCCCTCGCGCATGACGTCGCCCTTTCCGATCTGAAACTGGAAGTTCTCGGGATCGTGGAACACGGGCACAGCCAGACGGCCGAAGCGGATATAAACGGGGCCGTCATGCTCATAGGCGGCCTTGACGGCGGCGATGGCCTCGACATTGTCGGAGGGGTTCATGACCACCATGCCGGGGATGGTCCGCATCAGGGCCAGATCCTCGCAGCACTGATGGCTGGCGCCGTCCTCGCCCACGGAGATACCGCCGTGGGAGGCGCAGATCTTCACGTTCAGCCGGGTGTAGCCAACGGAGTTGCGGATCTGCTCGTAGGCGCGGCCGGTGGCGAACATGGCGAAGGAGGAGGCGAAGGCCACCATGCCCATGGACGCAGCACCGGCGGCGGCGCAGATCATGTCGGCCTCGGCGATGCCGGCGTTGAAGTGACGGCCGGGGAATGCCTTGCCGAAGACGCCGGACTTGGTGGAGCCCGCCAGGTCGGCGTCGAAAACGACGATGTTGTCATGCTCCCGGCCCAGCTCCACCAGAGCCTGGCCGTAGCCCTCGCGGGTCGCGATCTTCTTGATATCTGCCATAATTAAGCCTCCAGTTCTGCCAGAGCGGCCTTCAGCTCGCCCATGGCGATCTCGAATTCCGCGGGGTTGGTGGACTTGCCGTGCCAGCCGGCCTCGTTCTCCATGAAGGAGACGCCCTTGCCCTTGGTGGTGGTCATGACGATGGCGGTGGGCTGACCCTTGACGGTCTTGGCCTCGGCGAAAGCGGCCTCCAGAGCGTCGAAGTCGTGGCCGTCCACGGGAATGACGTGCAGGCCGAAGGCCTGGAGCTTGTCCACGATGGGGTAGGGGCTCATGACGTCGGCGATGTTGCCGTCGATCTGCAGACCGTTGTTGTCGATGATGACGCAGAGGTTGTCCAGCTTGTAGTGGCTTGCGAACATGCAGGCCTCCCAGACCTGGCCCTCCTGGATCTCGCCGTCGCCCAGCAGGGTGTAGACCCGGCAGGGATTATCCTGGACCTTGGCGGCCAGAGCCATGCCGCAGGCGGTGGAGATGCCCTGGCCCAGGGAGCCGGTGGACATATCAACGCCGGGGACGGAGTTCATGTTGGGGTGGCCCTGCAGATAGCTGCCGATCTTGCGCAGGGTCAGCAGATCCTCCACGGGGAAGAAGCCCCGATGGGCCAGAGCGGCGTACAGGCCGGGGGCACAGTGGCCCTTGGACAGCACGAAGCGGTCCCGATCCCACTTCTTGGGGTCGGCGGGATCCACATTCAGCTC
>JAFQSI010000187.1 GCA_017409645.1 Oscillospiraceae bacterium
CCGGCGACCATGCGCAGGGTGGTGGACTTACCGCAGCCGGAAGGACCGACCAGAACGATGAACTCCTTGTCCTTGATGTCCAGGGAGAACTCCTGAACAGCAACGACACCCTCAGCGGTGATCTGCAGGTTCACCTTCTTCTTCTCGGGCTCATCGCCCTTCTTCTTCTTCTTGGCCTTCTTGGCGTCGTCGCCGTTGTGGGGGTAGACCTTCTTGATGTTCTTCAGGGTCAAACTTGCCATTGTTTTTCGACTCTAAACGCACCTACCATTTCGCGTGCATTCTCGCACTGTGCAGAGCAAAACCGCACAGGCATTACGACAGGTCTCCACACTGCCGCACCGTGAGTCAGACGGGATTTTCCTCCTTTGTTTTAGCGGGATATACCTATTTTGTGGAGTAGGCATACTCCGCCGGTATGGTAACATGATAACACGAAACCGGTTGCGCCGCAATTGGCGCATTTCACAGTTTTTGACAGCCTTTTTTGGGCAATGCTTCAAAAGGGGACGCTGGAAAGATGCTCCCGGGCCAAGAGGGGTGATCCGGCCCGGGAGCAGCGTTATATGCAATATTGCCTATAACGCTCTGGGTATATTATATGCAATAATGGAGATATGTCAAGGGGTCCCATGATTGTGTTACGGGGCTGAGGAGGTGCTGTTTTTGATCTCGTATGATCCCCTGTGGAAGACCATGGAGCGTCTGGGGGCCACGACCTATACTTTGCAGGTCAAGGGCGGCATCAGCTCCTCCACCATCCGCCGCCTGAAGGCGGGCCAGAGCGTGTCCACCAACACCATCGACGCGCTGTGCAAGCTCCTGGAATGTGGCCTGAACGAGGTCCTCGACTTTATACCGGATGAAACGACCCCCTGAGCGGCAGCTCAGGGGGCTGTATTATCGGTCGAGATATTCCCGCTCCCGCTCCTGGCAGCTGAACAGCAGGATCTGGCGGGTCTTCCCCAGCTCCTTCAGCAGGTCCATGGCCCGCTCCAGCCGTGCCTGGTCGAAGCGGATCAGGGCGTCGTCCAGGATCAGGGGGCTCTGGGGGGCCAGGACCTCCCAGACTGCCAGCCGCAGGGCCAGATACATCTGGTCGGCGGTGCCCTCGCTGCGCCAGACGGCGGAGCGCAGGCCCGTCTCCCGGTCCCGGGCTGCCAGGACCGTCAGATCCTCGTCGATGGCGATCCGGTCGTAGACGCCGTTGGTCAGACGGCTGAGGAACTGCCCCGCCCGGCGGGTGATCCGGGGGGCGAAGCGCTGCTGCAGCTCCTGAACGGCATCCCGGAGGGCCTGCTGGGCATAGCCGATGGCGGCTCGGGTCTTCTCCAGCTCGGCCAGTCTGCGCCGGAGCTGATTCAGCTGGCGCTGGAGCTGCTCCTCCTCGGCAAGCCCCTCCATCCGGCCCCGCAGCTGGGCAAGCTGCCGCCGGTCCTGATCCAGCTGGAGGTTCAGGGCGCTGATGACCCGCAGCGTATCCTCCCGGCTCAGAGTCAGCTCGTCGGGGAATTCCGGCTCCGGAGCCGTCCGGGCCATGGCCTGAAGGTCCTGGATGTGGGTCTGGGTCCGGGTGACGTTTTCCCGGGCCCGGGCCAGCTCGTCCAGCACCCGCAGCTGGCTGCGCCAGCTGGAGATGAAATTGACCAGCTCGGTATGCTTGCCCTGTCGGCGGGTCTGCTCGATGTTGTACCAGATCCGCTGGCGGCGGCGTTTGCCGATCAGAAGCAGACAGGCGGCCAGCATGACCGCGGCCATCACGAGACAGGGGATCAGCAGCCCCCGGTCCGCCGACAGCATCGCCACGATCAGCAGCAGGGCCGACAGCAGCGCCGTCACCGTCACGGCCATGGAATTCGCCGGCGGCTCCACCAGGGACAGCTCCAGCTCCTCCAGCAGGCTCTCGCCCTGGCGGATCTTGGCCTCCACCTCGGAGCGGTCGTGATTATCCGTATATTTTTCCTGAAGGGCCTTTTCCAGCATCATGGCGGTGCGGGCGTCTGCCTGGGCGTCCTCGATGCGCTTGCGGTCGGCCTCGGCGTCCAGCCAGTTCAGGGTCTGGATGTGATTTTCCAGCTGCTCCAGCTCCTCCTCCCGGCGGGCCAGACGGATGCAGGCGGCGTCGTGCTGCTTGCTCAGGCTCTGGCGCTCCCAGAGCTGCTCCTGGGTCTGCCGGAGCTGGGTCTGGCAGTCGGAGATCAGGCCCTCGGGACCGCTGCCGCAGCGGTCCTGAAGCTCCCGCAGCTTCGTTTCGAGCAGCTCGGCGCTGCCGCTCTCGTCGCCGGTGGTGACCAGGGCATTGAGCCTGCGGCGCAGGGCGTCGTCGGCCTTCACCGGCAGATCGGAGAACCGCAGGAAGCCGGTCCGCAGAAAGACGCTCTTTTCCACTCCCAGCAGGACGAGTCCGCAGTTCTCCGCGGTCAGCTCCCGGACCGCCTGGCCCGACTGGGTGTCCCAGGCCATGAATTCGCCCAGGGGAATCCGGCCCTTCTGGCGGCGGCGGATGGTGATGTCCCGGCCCTGATGGATCACCCGGAGGATGCCCTCCATGGGTCTGCCGGACCAGGGCAGGTATTTTTCGTGGTCCGCCAGGCCGTCCTGCCCGGCGGGCTCCTTCAGATCGAAGCCGTAGAGCATGGCGCACAGGAAGGCGCACCAGGTGGATTTTCCCCACTCATTGGGGGCGGTGCGGACGTTCAGACCGTCGTGGAGCTGCAGCGTTTTTCGCTCGAGCTTGCCGAAGGTGGCGGTCATGGACAGGATCTTCATGGCAGCTCCACCTCCTGTCTGTCCAGGATCCTCCGGCCGATCCGGGCTGCCAGCTCCAGCAGCTCCGTGGTGGCGGGATCGGCAGTCTGGGCCTGATCCTGGAGCCTGCGGAAGAACAGACCCGTCAGGCTGTCCTCCCGGGCCGTCTCCCAGACGTCACCCAGGGGGGTCGTCTCGTCCAGGATCGTCAGATTCGGCCAGGCGGGGAACCGGCTGGCCAGGCGGTCCATGGAGCCGTCCCGGGTCTGTCCGGTCACATGGATCCGGTAATAGTCCCGGCTCCCGGCGGCGGGCAGCACCGAGGCCACCGCACCCACGGGATCATCCAGCGCATCGACGGTGTATTCAAAGAACCTGGGCCCCGGCAGGGGCAGAAAGCGGACGTAGACCGTTTCGTCCACCTCGGCGATGAGGACGCCCTTGGTACCCGTCTCGGAGAAGCCGCGGCCCATGGGGCAGCCGGGCCAGGCGCAGACGCCTGCACCGGCCTCGAACCGGCCGGGGGTATGGACGCCGCCCAGGGCTGCGTAATCCACGCCCGTCTCCCGCAGCTGGGCGGCGGTGACGGGATTGCGGGGGGATTCCGGGTCCGTGGGATCTCCATGTACCACCAACAGGGCGTGGCGCTCGGTACATGTTGCCCGGAAATCGGTCAGCAGGGGACCGGAGCGGGAGCCGGTGAAGGCCGCGCCGTAGACCCGGCAGTCCAGCTCCC
>JAFQSI010000188.1 GCA_017409645.1 Oscillospiraceae bacterium
CCCCTATCATCATCGAATAACCAAATCAGAAGGACCAGCTTACGAAACTGCTGTCATTGCGAGGGCGCAAGCCCGTGGCAATCCGTTCTCTTCCCGATTCCAACGGAATCGGGCGGTGCAAAGCACCGCAGGGGATGCGGATTGCCACAGCCCTGCGGGCTTCGCAATGACAGCGGTGGATGGTGGCTGGTCCTTCTGATTTGCACCGGCAGTCATTGAACCTGGTCGGCGCTTTCTGACCCCGCCCTACAGGAAAACATGTACTTTATCGCAAAAAAGTGCTTGCACTTTCCATTTATTCGTGCTAGAATATCCATCGTAAATGCAAAAGCGTCGATCGGGTCGTCGTGTTTTCGGCACATGTTCAAAGAGAGAGCGGGTTGGTGGAAGCCGCTCAGCATGGAAAACAGGGCTTTCCCCCGGGAGCTGCCGCCTGAAATGTTCGCAAATTAGGGTGCGCCGGTGTGACCGCCGTTACAGGGTCGAGGGCGTGTCTGCGCCTGATCGAGTGCGCCGCAAGGCGAATGCGGGTGGTACCGCGGAGGACTTTTTCCGGTCTTTCGTCCCCAATTCACGGGGACGGAAGGCCGTTTTTCGTTCCCCACGAAATTCTGTACATTATTTCAAAGGAGAGAACCGATCCATGAAACAGCAACTGGAAGCAATCAAGCTCCGCGCGCTTCAGGCTCTGGACGCCGCCGAGACTCCCGCGGCTCTCGACGAGCTGCGCGTGAAGCTGCTGGGCAAGAAGGGCGAGCTGACTGCCGTCCTGAAGATGATGGGCAAGCTCAGCCCCGAGGAGCGCCCCGTCATGGGCCAGCTGGCCAACGCCGTCCGCGCTGACATCGAGGCAAAGCTCGAGGAGCGCAAGACCGCCATCAACGCCGCCGTTCTGGAGGCGAAGCTGGCCGCCGAGTCCATCGACGTCACCATCCCCGGCGACGCCGTGGAGCTGGGCCATCAGCATCCCATGAACATGGTCCTGCAGGAGATCAAGGAGATCTTCGTAGGCCTGGGCTATCAGGTGGTGGACGGCCCCGAGGTGGAGCTGGCGAGCTACAACTTCACCCGTCTGAACATCGAGGAGGGCCACCCCAGCCGTGACCGCTCCGACACCTTCTACTTCACCGACGACGACGCCGTCCTGCTGCGGACCCAGACCAGCCCCATGCAGATCCGCTACATGGAGGAGCATAAGCCCCCCCTGTGCATGCTGGCCCCCGGCCGTGTGTTCCGTAAGGACGAGGCCGACGCCACCCACTCCCCCATGTTCCATCAGATCGAGGGTCTGGTCGTCGACGAGCATATCACCATGGGCGACCTGAAGGGCGCTCTGGTCGCCATCATGAAGAAGATCTACGGTGAGGACAGCCAGATGCGCTTCCGTCCCCACCACTTCCCCTTCACCGAGCCCTCCTGCGAGATGGATATGCAGTGCCACAAGTGCCACGGCACCGGCGAGCAGGGTGGCAAGGTCTGCTCCACCTGCCACGGTGAGGGCTGGATTGAGCTGCTGGGCGCTGGCATGGTCCACCCCGACGTGCTGGCAAACTGCGGCATCGACCCCGAGAAGTACTCCGGCTTCGCCTTCGGCATGGGCCTGGAGCGTATGGCCATGGGCCGCCTGAAGATCAACGACCTGCGTCTGATCTTCGACAACGATATGCGGTTCCTGAACCAGTTCTAAAAAGGAGGAAGAAACATGAAACTCAACAGAAAATGGCTGCATGAGGAGTTCGTGGATCTGTCCGCCTACTCCGACAAGGAATACGTCGAAAAGCTCACCGTCTTCGGCCAGAAGGTGGAGACTTATGAGCGCATGGACGCCGAGATCCAGAATGTCAAGGTGGGCAAGGTCGTCGAGATTGTCCGCCACGAAAATTCCGACCATATGTGGGTCTGCCAGATCGATGTGGGCGAAGCCGAGCCCGTGCAGATCGTCACCGGCGCCCAGAACGTGAAGGAGGGCGACCTGGTCCCCGCCTGCCTGCACAACTCCTGGCTCCCCGGCGGCGTCCACATCACCAAGGGCAAGCTCCGCGGCGTCAAGTCCAACGGCATGCTCTGCTCC
>JAFQSI010000189.1 GCA_017409645.1 Oscillospiraceae bacterium
CCTGCTGGAGCGGGTCCACAGCTTTTTTGAAGCCCGGCTGCCGGGGGACCAGGGCCAGAACCGGTTCCCCTCCCAGTACAAGGTCGCTCCCATCCTGAAAAAGCTGTCGAAGAAGCAGGGCTGGCAGTACCGTTTCCTGGCCGACGGCATTTTCTTCATGACCAAAACCACCCCCAGGGGCCAGACTCTGAAGCTGACCGCCGACAGCGGCCCCTCCCGCTATGACACGGGCTTTTATCTCGACTTCCAGGGCGTGGGCTACAGCCATCGGCTCTGGACCGCCGTATACCTGCCCACCAGCCAGGAGGAGCTGGACCGGGCGGCAGAGGAGGTCTTCGCCGCGGCGGCGGAATTTGAAGAGTCTCCCCTTCTGCGGGAGCTGACCGACCATTTCCCGGAGGTCCCCGGCTGGTTTCTTCCCGATTTATAACAGAAAGGCGGTAATGCAATGCTTGGATCCCAGCGTCAAAAGCTGACCGAACACACCGGCAAGTATCTCTCCATCGGCGTCACCGAAGACGGCGCGCCCCGCAGATCCGTATGGGTCCCCTGGCACAGTACGGGCAACGCCTTCAACATGCGCACGCCCCAGATCTATCTGGCCCCGGCGGATCTGACCGACGAGGCCCTCTGGGCGGAGCTTTCCCGGTTCCATATCTTGGGCTGCTACATCTTCTGCCCGTTGGAGGACTACGCCTTCCTGGAGCGTCTGCCGGAGCTTCAGGACCTGAACATCTACAAGGGCGGCGCTCTGCGCAGTCTCGGCTTCCTCCGCGGCATGCCGGAATGGTTCCAGCTCCATGTGGAGGACGCGGTGCTGGAGGACCTCGTCGACCTGTTCCCCGACGGCCCCCGAAAGGGCGTGAGCAGCATCTGCGTGTGCCTGTCCGGCTGCACCGTCCGGGATATCTCCGCCCTGACCCGTGAGGATGTCCGGCTGTCGGAGCTGGTGATCCTCATGCCCGAGGGAAGCGCCGACAAGGACCGGTGGAAGGCAGTCCGCTGCGGGAGATACACCTATCACGAGTACCGCGTCAAGGCATAAAGCAGGCCCGCCCCGGTTTGGGGCGGGCCTTCCTGATTCTATAGCAGCAGGATCAGGCCATTCCTCTCTGGATGGGGGCCAGCCAGACTCTGCCGGTGCCCCGGTAGACGTTGACCAGGCCCTCGCCGGAGGCTGCGGAGCCGATCAGGCTCTTGCCGCTGCGCTCCACGGTGAAGTTCAGGCTGCCGCTCCAGGCGATGGCAAAGTTGCCGTCCACCTTCAGCACGTCGTTCTGCAGCTCCACCTCGATCAGCTCCTCCCGGGGGCAGTGGCACTCCAGAACCACCACGCCGCTGCCCTGGATGCCCAGGTTGAACAGGCCCTCGTTGCCCAGGGCCGCAGAGGACAGGTTGGAGCGCATGACGGCCTTGTGCTTCAGCCGGGACTCACAGGCCAGGAACAGCCCATCGTCCAGCACCACGCTGCCGCCCCAGTCGGCGGTGTCCAGCAGCACCAGATGCTTGTAGGTGGGCTCCAGCACCAGGGTGCCGTCGCCGGTATACTCGGGCTTGATGGCGGATTCGTTGGTGACGGAGCCGCGGATGGCCTTGCCCAGGAAATCGCCCACGCCCTTGATGCCGGTGGTGGCGTTGACATCGCCCACGGTCCACTGCATGGCACCGGCCTGGGTGGTCACATGGCCCTGGCTCAGCTCGCAGATGACCTGACGCTTGCGCACGTTCATCTCGTTGCAGTAGTAGGCCATGGCGGCGGACTGGGGCGTAACGGACAGATCCCGCTTATACTCGATGACGGTGAAGGGACCCTTCCGGTCCAGGATGCGGATGTCGTCGTTGTTGGTGAAATTGTTGATCCGATACATAATGGTACCTCCGTTTTCTATGTTCCGGATATAGTATCGCACGGATGACCTGGGGATGCAACTTAATTTTTCTGAAGTTTCCCTTTGCTTCCCCCGGAAATCCCACTCCCAATATCAGTTTTTGAAAAACCGTTGAAAAGGCACAAAATACCCGGATTCCCGGAACTTTTCTCCCGGACTCTACTGTCGGTAGAATGTCGAATAGAG
This sequence comes from Oscillospiraceae bacterium, assembly GCA_017409645.1. GTDB lineage: Bacteria > Bacillota > Clostridia > Oscillospirales > Oscillospiraceae > Faecousia. The sequence continues at coordinate 2,076 of JAFQSI010000189.1, forward strand.
TCTACGCGGCGGCTGAAGCCTTGACGTGGGGGCAGTCTCAGGCTAAAATTACTCTGTAATTTTCAGGATAATTCAGCCGAAACCGGCAGAAACAAGGAGTATTTTATGCGCTACCAGATCGTTTCTGATTCTTCCTCCAACGTCTTCCGGGTGGAGGGAGCCAGCTATACCACCGTGCCCATGAAGATCATCGCGGGCGAGAAGGAGTACATCGACACCCCCGCCCTCAACCTGGCCGGGATGGTCACGGACCTGAAGGCCTACAAGGGCAAGTCCGGCTCCTCCTGTGCCAACGCCCAGGAGTGGCTGGAGGCCTTCGGCGACGCCGACATGGTCTTCGGCGTCACCATCTCCAAGAACCTCTCCGGCAGCTACAACGCCGCACAGCAGGCCGCCCGGGATTACGAGGAGCAGAACCCCGGCAAGCGGGCCTACATCTTCGACTCCCTGGCCGCAGGTCCCCAGCAGGCCTTCGTCATCGAGAAGATCGCCGAGCTGGCGAACCAGGGTCTGGACTTCGACGCCATCGTCGAGCAGGTCCGCGATTACCACAACCACACCCACATCCTCTTCTGCCTGGAGTCCCTGACCAATCTGGCCCGGAACGGCCGCATCAACCCCGCCGTGGCAAAGATCGCCGGTGTCATCGGCATCCGGGTCTGCGGCGATGTCAAGGGCGGCCAGATCACCCCCGTCCACAAGCCCCGCGGAGCCAAGAAGGCCACCGCCATCCTGCTGGACATGATGAAGGAGCGGGGCTTCGAAAACGGCATGCAGCTGCGCATCGCCCACTGCTTCGGCGAGGAGCAGGCCCAGGCCCTGGCCGACGCCACCCTGGCCGAGTTCCCCGACACCCGGCTCACCATCGAGCCCACCACCGCCCTGTGCAGCTTCTACGCCGAGGCCGGCGGTCTGATGATCGGCTTCGAGGGCGGCTACAACACCAACAATAACAACATCGAATTCTGATCCGTGCTGCCTGCCGCCACCGCGGCGGGCAGTTTTTCGTTTTCGCGGCAACACAAGTCCCGGCCCCCTCGTTTTGAGGGGGCTGTCAGCGAAGCTGACTGGGGGAGTCCTGGCCGATCAGCACAATTGAAATTAATACTTCTTAATATTTCGTTTCATTGACGGACCGGGGAAAAAGGAGTATACTATTTGTTAGTCTACAAATTTTGTCGTGGACGCCGCCGCGGTTATGCAATATGGAGATTTCACCGGGAATCGAGCAAAATCCCTTGACTATTGCCGGGTTTTGCATTATAAAAAAGGGTATGAAGATCACAATGGGTTTCAATGGGTTTTTTCCGTTTTGCCCGTGGTCCCACCGTTCCCAAACCATCACAACCACCCGTTTTTTCGCGCCGCGGCCGGATCGAATGGTGGTTGTTTCCTGCGTCTGGAGGTTTTGATTTATGGAAAAGAACGCACGTAAATTCACGCTGAACCGCAAGCTGATCATCGGCGCGGCTGCCGTGCTGGTGCTGGCGGTAGTCCTGACCATCCTGCTCTGGCCTGCCAACATCGTTGATGAGCTGACCGTTGAGGCCGGTACCCACAGCATCGAAGCCAACGATTTCCGCAAAAAGGACAAGGGCATCGACGCCCAGTTCGTCTCCGATCTGTCCCATGTGGATCTGAACGCCATCGGCGAATACCCCGTCACCATCTCCTACAAGGACAAGAACTACGACTGCACCCTGATCGTCGAGGACACCATCGCCCCCGAGGCCCAGGTCCGCAATCTGGCGGTCTACTCCTACGAGACGCCCGAGCCCGAGGATTTCATCGTCTCCATCAAGGACGTCTCCCCCGTCACCGTTCAGTATGAAAAGCGCACCGATCTGACCAAGGACGGCAGCTATCTGCTGAAGCTGATCCTGGAGGACGCCGCAGGCAACCGCTCCGAGTATGAGGTGGTGCTGACCGTCTTCATCGACAACGGCAACCCCCAGCTGGCCGGTGTGGAGCCCATCTTCACCTACATCGGCACCGAGCCCGACTATCTCGAGGGCGTCACCGCCATGGACGACAAGGACATGGACCTTCAGATCCTCGTTGACAGCTCCAAGGTGGACCTGAACGCCGTGGGTACCTATGACATCACCTATTCCGTCACCGACGCCGCCGGCAACACCACCACCGTGCCCACCACCGTCACCGTCACCGATGACAACACCGCCCCCACCATCCTGGGCGTCCACGACATCTCCCTGTATCTGGGCGCTGCCGTCAGCTACCGCAGCGGCATCGAGGTCCGGGACGACAAGGATGCCTCCCCCAAGCTGGAGGTGGACTCCTCTCAGGTGGACCTGAGTAACCCCGGCACCTATCCCCTGATCTACACCGCCCGGGACATCACCGGCAACTGCACCCGCATGGAGGTCACCGTCACCGTGGCTGAGAAGCCCGCCACCTACACCGAGGAGGAGGAGATCTACGCCAAGGCCGACGCGCTGCTCAAGAAGATCGTCACCGACGACATGTCCGACAAGGCCAAGGTCAAGGCCATCTACGCCTACGTCCGCTCCCACTACACCTACTCCGGTCACTCCGACAAGACCGACTGGATGCAGGGTGCCTACACCATGATGGATGAGGGCGAGGGCGACTGCTTCAACTACTACGCCATTACCAAGCTGCTGCTGGAGCGCTGCGGCATCCCCAACATCGACGTCCGCAAGGTCCGCAACTTCCCCGAGGACTCCGACCACTACTGGTCCCTGGTCAGCGTGGACGGCGGCCAGACCTACTACCATCTGGACACCACCCCCCGTGTGGGCGACGGCGACGACTTCTGTCTCGTGACCGACGCCTTCCTGGACGCCTACTCCGCCGCCAACAAGAACTGCCACAACCGGGACAAGTCCCTGTATCCCGCAACTCCCGAGGCCTGACGGATGGAACAGAAGCTGACTCTCGGCGTCATCGGCGGCCTGGGCCCCATCGCCACCGCGCATTTCATGGAGCTGATCATCCGCATGACCGAGGCCCGCACGGACCAGGAGCATCTGGATATGATCATCTACAACCACCCCTCCATCCCCGACCGGACGGGCTACATCCTGGACCCCAGCAAGCCCAATCCCCTGCCGGAGATGATCCGCATCGGCAACGCCCTGGCCCGTCAGGGTGCCGGGCTCATCGCCATCCCCTGCATGACCGCCCACTATTTCCACCGGGACCTGACCGGCTACATCCAGGCCCCCATCGTCCACGCCATCCATGAGACCTGTGTCCACCTGAAGAAGCACGGCATCCGGCGGGTGGGCATCCTGGCCACCGACGGCACCATCCGCTCGAAGCTCTTCCAGCGGGAGCTGGAGAACCACGGCATGGAGACCCTCATCCCCGGGCCCGAGGGTCAGAAATGCATCATGAGCGTCATTTACGACGACATCAAGGCGAACAAGCCCGCGGGCATGGACAAATTCGAGCTGGCCAGCCGTCAGCTGCGGGACCAGGGTGCCGAGGCCATCATCCTCGGCTGCACGGAGCTGTCTCTCGTGAAGCGGGATTACCCCATCGGTGCCGGATACTTGGACGCCATGGAGGTCCTGGCCCGGCGCTGCGTCATCGCCTGCGGCGGCAAATTAAAGGAAGAATATCAAAATCTGATCACAAAATAAGGAGATCCTTTTGATGCAAACCAACATTCTGGAATATCTGGAGCATACCGTCAAGCGTGTGCCCGACAAGGTGGCCTTTGCCAACGACACCATGGGCCTGACTTTCCGGGAGGTCTTCGACCAGGCCCGGTCCGTCGGCAGCTTCCTCCACAGCGAGGGCTTCTATAAGCAGCCCGTGGTGGTGTTCATGAAGAAGCACCCCACCACCCTGGTTTCCTTCTTCGGCACCATCTACTCCGGCAACTACTACGTCCCCCTGGACGACGAGATGCCCTCCCACCGGATTGATCTGATCCTGCGGACCCTGCAGCCGAAGGCCATGATCTGCGACGAGGACACCCGGGAGCTGGTCAAGCAGTTCGCCTACGAGGGCAAGACCTACATCTACTCTGATATCTGCACCGCCCCTGTGGACGATAATGCCCTGGCCGTCATCCGGGACAAGCAGATCGACACCGATCCCATCTACATCGTCTTCACCTCCGGCTCCACCGGCGTGCCCAAGGGCGTCACCGCCTGCCACCGCAGCGTGCTGGACTATGTGGAGAACCTGTGCGATGTGCTGAAGTTCGACGAGAACTCCGTCTTCGGCAACCAGACCCCCCTGTACTTCGACGCCTACCTCAAGGAGGTCATGCCCACCCTGAAGTACGGCGCCACCACCATCCTGATCCCCAAGCAGCTGTTCATGTTCCCCATCAAGCTGGTGGAGTTTTTGAACGAGCATCGGATCAACACCGTCTGCTGGGTCGTGTCCGCCCTGACCATGATCTCCGCCTTCCGGACCTTTGAAAAGGTCAAGCCCGAGCATTTGCACACCGTGGCCTTCGCCAGCGAGGTCTTCCCCATCAAGCAGTTCAACCTGTGGAAGGCTGCGCTGCCGGGTGCCCGGTTCATCAACCTCTACGGCCCCACCGAGACGACGGGCATCTGCTGCTACTATGAGGTGGATCGCGAATTCGGCCTGGACGAGACGCTGCCCATCGGCCGTCCCTTCCGCAACACCGAGATCCTGCTGCTGAACGAGCGCGATGAGCTGGCCGCCCCCGGCGAGCAGGGCGAGATCTGCGTCCGCGGCACCCGCCTGACCCTGGGCTACTACAACAACCCCGAGGTCACCGCCAAGGCCTTTGTCCAGAACCCCCTGAACAGCCTGTATCCCGAGCTGATCTACCGGACCGGCGACCTGGGCAAGCTGAACGAGCGGGGCGAGCTGGAATTCGCCGGCCGGAAGGACTACCAGATCAAGCACATGGGCCACCGGATCGAGCTGGGCGAGATCGAGGTCATCGCCAACATGCGCGAGGGCGTCAAGACCGCCTGCTGCATCTTCGACAATGTGAAGAAGAAGATCATCCTGTTCTATGTGGGCGATGTGACCCCCGCCGAGATGACTGCGTATATCAAGGAAAAGCTGCCCCGCTACATGGTCCCCAATGTGGTCCGCCAGCTCAGCGAAATGCCCTTCACCCCCAACGGCAAGATCGACCGCAATGGCCTGAAGACCATGTACGAAGCAAAATAATGGATAATTGATAATGGAGAATTGAGAATTGATCGATTCTCCGTTATCCCCGACAAATCTGTAATCAATGGAGAATACCAAACAATTCTCCATTCTCAATTATCAATTTTCAATTAAGGAGAATCATTATGGAAGCCCTGCTGAACATTCTGACCGAGCTGCACCCCGATGTGGACTTTGACACCTGCACCAC
>JAFQSI010000190.1 GCA_017409645.1 Oscillospiraceae bacterium
AGCGCCGGTGCCGTCCTTGATGGTGAAGTAGTGATGCCCGGAGGGGTATACCTTATAATTACTCAGCTCGCCCCGGACGGCGATGTTCCGCAGACCGGGATCGTTGTCGAGTCTTCCTTTAATGTAGTCGTTGAGCTGCCCTACGGACAGGACCTGTCGCTCCATATCATCCCTCCAGAAGCCGATGGGCCAGGATGGCAACGCCCATGGCGTTGTCGGTGGAATACTGGGGCTGGGCGAAGACGGGCTTCAGGGGCTTCGTCAGCTCCCGGAGCATGGAATTCGACGCCACGCCGCCGGAGAAGACCACCTCCAGGCCGGGGTACTGCTTCTGTGCATTTTTCGTGGCGGTGATGACCGCGTGTGCCACGCACCGCAGGGCATAGGCCGCCGTTTCGGCGGGCTCGCCGTGGTCCGCGTGGTACTTCTCCACCTTGTTCTGGACACCGGACAGGGAAAACTCCAGGGCGGGGCACTTGACCTTGAAGACGGATTTGTCTTTCGCGTCCTTGCTCAGGGCGTCCAGATGCTTTCCCGAGGGGAAGGGCAGCTCCAGCAGCTGGCCGGTCCGGTCGATGAGCTGACCGGCGGAGATATCGGTGGTGCCGCCGATTTTTGTCGCCTTCACGTTTTTTCCGTCAGGCTCGATGAGCAGCAGCTCCGTGGTGCCGCCGGACAGGTGCCAGGCAAGATGGGGCTTATCCATCAGATCCATGCGCCCCGCGCTCCAGAGTGCCGCGGCCACATGGCCCTGCTGGTGGCTCACCTCGAACAGTGGCACATGGAGGGCATCGGAAAGGAGCTTCGCCTGGGCGATGCCCGCCAGGAAGCAGGGCATGTAGCTCCCCTCCACGGCCCGGGGCCGGGTGGAGACTGCCACCGCCGCGATGGAGTCCGCCGCCACATTGGAAAACAGCCTGCCGGAAAGCTCCGGCAGGCTCTTGACATGGGCGAACAGTGCATCGCTTTGGCGCAGACCCAGCTGCCCCTGCTTCACGGGCAGCAGCCGGGAGCAATTGACGCCGTTTTCTCCATCGAAACAGGCGATGGAGGTGGTGTAATTGCTGGTGTCAAAGCCGATCGTATTCATATTAGACTTCCTCAGCAGGCGCGGACTCGGCCTTCCGGGCTCGGACGAAGGAACCCAGGATGCCGTTGATGAATCTGCCCATCTCGTCGTTGTACTTCTTGGCAAGACGGACGGCCTCGCTGACGGCGACGCCCTCGGGCACATCGTCCACATACAGGATCTCGTAGATGGCAAGCTGCATGATGACCCGGTTCAGACGGGAGATGCGCTTGACATCCCAGCCGATGGAGTACTTGCCGATGATGGCATTCAGCTCCTCCTCGTGATCGTGGACGCCGGCGACGATCTTTTCCAGGTACTTGACCTGCTTGCCGGTGGGACGCTCGGTGTAGATCTCATACTCGGCGGCGAGCTGCTCGTAGTAGCCCTCCTCCAGCCGGAGCCGGACCACCTCGGCGGGGGGATCGTCGGTGAATTCCCTGCCGTAAATCAAATGGACTGCCAGTTCTCTGGCGTTACCTCTGGTCATAAAAGCCTCTTACTTGCGGGCCACGCCGACAACGCTGATGTCGACGCCCAGAACGGTGACGCCGGCCATGGACTCCAGGGCGGTGGTCACGTTCTCCTGCACATTGGCGGCGATGGTGACGACGCTCTGGTCGTAGGCCACGTTGATGTAGCACTTGACGCTGACGCGGCTCTCGTCGTCGATGGTCAGCTTGATGCCCTTGCCCCAGTTGATGCCGGGCTTGCCGGACAGCTCGGCGCCCTCGACCTCGGCGACAGCCAGGGAGATGATATTGACCAGAACCTCCTCGGCGATCAGAACGGAACCGTTCTCCCGGGTCTGGGTGATGTACTTATTATCAGCCATGGGTAAATACCTCCTGTTTTGGGTGGTCATACTTTGGACAGCATGACCCACTTTGCTCTATTGTACCATAAATTCAAAAAATTACAACCTAGAATCTGCATATAATTTTGAAAACTGCGCCGCGTTGACAGGGCGGCCCGGGTATGATAAGCTAAAGGCAGAAAGGAAGGGATCCCCATGTCCATTTACGCAACCAGAAAAGACACCCCCTACATCGTCGACGATGAAATGGCAAAGCTCCTGCTGGACAGCCATCCGGAGCCTGAGAAGCAGGACGTCATCACCGAGTGTGCGAAGGTCTTCGAGACGATGAACATCCGCACGGTCAGGAAGGAAGAACTGGACGATGAGAGCTGAATACGGCCAGCAGATCCCGGTCCGGATCGAGGTACTCAGCCCGAAGAACCAGCGGCTGACCCGGTATTTCTTCTGCGGAAATCCCGCCATCGACGACTATTTCCGGCTGGAGGCCGCAGACGACGCCACAGCCGTCACCTACCTCGTCATCGATGAGAATGACGAAAAGCTACTGGCCGCCCTGACCATCTCCTGCTCGGCCATCTTCCTGTCGAAGAAGCAGCAGTTCTCCACCCTGATGTCTGCCATCGAGGTGGTGTATTTTGCCGTGGATGTGGAGTATCAGGGCCTGCGCTACCGGCCCGGCGACCGGCGGAGCCTGAGCCATTATCTGTTCAGCTACCTGATCGAGATGATGCGTGACATCTCCCGGGAGCATGTGGGCGCGGCCAAGATCGTCCTCTACTCCGTCCCCGAGGCCTGGCATTTTTACAAGCGCCTGGGCTTCATCCCCTTCACCGGCGGCATGTACGGCGACCGGGGCACCTTTGTCAGAGACTGCGTGCCCATGTATTTTGATTTGAACTGAATCGGGGCGAGTTGCAGAATAAACTGCAGCACGCCCGAAATCGTATGTCATTCTGTTATGAAATGACAATTGTCATTTCATAACAGAATGACATACGATTTCGGGCGTGCTGCAGTTTATTCTGCAACT
>JAFQSI010000191.1 GCA_017409645.1 Oscillospiraceae bacterium
ACCACCGCCATGGCAAACGAGAACGTCAACATCGACGGTCTGATGAACAAGAGCCGGGGCGAATATGCCTACACCATGCTGGACCTGGACCACACGCCCTCTGAGCATGCTGTGGAAGCCCTGAAGAAGATCAACGGCGTCATCCGCGTCCGCGTGATCCGCTGACCATACAAATCGTCCCCCGGAAAAATCCGGGGGACGATTTTTGCGGAGCAGAAAGCAGCTTCCATTGACATACAGGCCCGCCAAAAGGCGGGCCTGCGTTGGGTTATGGGGTCATTTGTGCATCAATTACTTGTATGCGCGGTACAGGAAGGTGACGACCTCAGCGCGGTTGCAGTTAGCATCGGGGCTGAAGGTGGTTTCGGAGGTGCCGTTGGTGATGTCGTTCTCCACGGCCCACAGCACGGGAGCGGCGAACCAGCTGTCGGCGGGGACGTCGGAGAAGGGGCTGGTGGTCGTGTTGACCTCGGGCTCGTTCATGGCGCGATACAGGAAGGTCACGACGGTGACGCGCATGCATTCATCGGCGGGGGAGAAGGTGTTCTCGGAAGTGCCCTTGGTGATGTTGTTCTCCACGGCCCACAGGACTGCCTTGTAGTAGAAGGCATCCTCGGGCACATCGGTGAAGGGATTGACGGTGGTCTTGGGCTCGGGGCAGCCGGCGGCACGCCACAGGAAGGTGACCACATGGGCGCGCTTGCACTTCTCGAGGGGGCTGAAGGTGGTTTCGGAGGTGCCATCGGTGACGCCGTTCTCAACGGCCCACAGGACGGCATCATAGCAGAAAGCGCCATCGGGAACGTCGGTGAAGGGGTTCACGCGGGTGGCGTCGCAGCGCTGGCAGGACAGGCCCTTCCAATCGTGGCCCAGTGCCTCAGTCTCATCGGCAGTATAGCTGTCGCCGCAGACGGAGCAGGTGTAGGTGGTGTAGCCGCCCTCGGTGCAGGTGGGAGCGGTGACGACGGCCTCGTAGCTGTGGCCCAGAGGGGCAGTCTCATCGGCAACGTAGCTGTCGCCGCAGGAGCAGGTGTAGGTGGTGTAGCCGCCCGCGGTGCAGGTGGGAGCGGTGACAACAGCCTCGTAGCTGTGGGTGTGGGAGCCAGCCAGAGCCAGGTTCACGTTGAAGCGGACCTCGGTGTCGGAGATCCAGGAGGCGCTGGTGTGGCTGATCTCGACCTCGACCACATCACCGGCGGCGACAGTCATGGTGTCGAGGATGATGTGGGCGTCGATCTCGGAGCCCTCGACGGTGAAGGCGGTGTTCACACCGTTGACATAGACATTGAAGGCACCCTCGCTGAAGGCATAGTCGATGGCCAGGGTGGTCCAGTCTCCGACCCAGGTATTGTAGTAGTACAGATCGCTCAGATAGATGGTCAGAGTGCCGTTTTCGGCGGCGGTGTAGGTCTTGGCGGCGCTGCCGGCTTCGGCGGCAATGGTGAACTGGTTGTCGCCCAGGCTCAGGGAGCTGCCCTCGGTGGTGTAGGTGGCATCGCAGCGGATGCAGGAGTAGGTCACGGAGCCGTCAGCGTTGACGGTGCCGTTCTCCATATCCCACTCATGGCCCAGGGCGGGGGTGACGACCTCGGAGACGGTCAGCTCACAGCGGGCGCACAGGCCGGTCTTGACGCCGTCCTCGGTGCAGGTGGCCTCGGAAGGCTCGCTCCACTCGGCAACATCATGGCCCAGAGGCGTGGTGTAGTTGTCCTCATAGTAGTAGCCGCAGCCGGTGCAGGTGTAGACATCGTAGCCGCCGATCTCGCAGGTGGCGTCCACATGGCTCATCTCGTAGGTGTGATCGTTCCAGGTCCAGTTTTCGGTGGAGTAGTAGTCGCAGCGGGAGCAGGTGATGGTGTCGTAGCTGTAGTCGCCGCAGCCGCCGTCGTAATGCTCGGTCTGATAATCGTGGCCCAGAGCGTCGTCGTTCTCAGGGCTGACCACGGTGTAGCCGCAGACGGAGCAGGTCATGGTCATGTAGGAGCCGGTCTCGCAGGTAGCGGGAACGGTGACGGGGTCGTCGTAGTCATGGGAACCGGTACAGATGCCATTCCAGGTGATGGTGCCGCCGTAGTTCTGCTTGACCTCGTCGGTCCAGGTCTCGTTGCCCAGGGGGTACCAGGCGTTGGCGGTGATCCACTGGAAGACCTGGCTGCCGCCGAAGGTGGGGGCGTCGCCGGTGAAGATGAAGTCCTGGGTGTTCCACATCCGGGAGAAGCCGTAGTCAGCGACCTCGGTCAGGGTGGAGGGCAGGGTCAGCTTGGACATATTGCTGTTGCCGCCGAAGGCATACTGGCCCAGGGTGGTGACGCCCTCGGGGACGATCAGATCGCCCAGATTGCAGGAGTTGAAGGCATTGCCGCCGATGGCGGTCAGGGAAGCGGGCCACTGGACATCGGTCAGAGCGCCGCAGTAGTAGAAGCAGGAGTCGGGGATCTCGGTGATGCCGTCGGGCAGGGCGACCTCGGTCAGACCGTAGCAGGAGGAGAAGGAATTGCTGCCCAGGGCAGTGACGGACTCAGGCAGGGTCAGCTCGGTGGCATACTGGCAGTAGTAGAAGGCGTAGTTGCCGATGGAGGTGCAGCCATCCTCGACGGTGATGGTGGTCACCTTGTCCCGGTAGTCATACCAGGGAGCGGGATACTTGTCAGCGCCGTAGGAGACCAGGTAGTGGTACATGTCGCCGGTGCCCTTGATGGTCAGGTTTCCGTTCCAGTCCATCTCCCAGGTCAGGTTCTCGCCGCACTCGCCGGTGAGCAGGTAGACCTCGCCGCAGACGGTGCAGACGCCCTCGTCATCATAGCTGTGGGAAGCGGGGATCACTTCGGTGTAGGGCTCAGCCTCGCCGCAGGCGCAGGAGTAGGTCATCACGCCGTCCTCGGTGCAGGTGTTGGGGGTGGTGACGGTGCCCTCGTAGTAATGCTCATGGGTGACCAGAACATTGTAGGTGCCGTAGGTGCCGCTGTTGTAGAAGCGGTGCTGCAGCACGTAAGTTTTGCCGGCCTCCAGGACTGCGGTGAGGCAGAACTGGCGGGAGTTGGCGTGGTCGTGCATGTAGCAGTCGTCGCCGCTGGCGATGAAGGTGTCCTCCTCATCATACAGCGTGGCAACAGTGTCGCCATCGCCCAGGCCGACGAAGCGGTACTGGGTGGACAGCGCGGGGGTGAAGGTGACATAGTGGTCGGTGCCCTCGACATTGGCGGTGTACTCCACGCCCAGCTCCAGGGCGGGGTACTCCTCAACGCCGTTGGTCACCAGGGCGTGGGGATGCTCGTGGGCGTGGACGGTGGCGGCGGGCAGCATGCCCAGGACCATGACCATCGCCAGCAGCAGAGCAACCAGTTTGTTGGTGGTTTTCATGATTTTTTCCTTCCTTTCTTTGGAAAAATGATGTTTTATTTTATCATATTATC
>JAFQSI010000192.1 GCA_017409645.1 Oscillospiraceae bacterium
CCATCCCGAAAAATCCGCGCCCATCAACGTTTTTTCGTTTTCCCCTATTGTGCATCCATCGGATTTTTGCTATAATTATCAGAAAATGATTTATAATGGATGTGTATTACCTTGAAGTATGGAATCTGGAACATCCAGGCCCCTGAGCCTGGAGCTGTGAACGCACTGGTGGGCGGCGGCTACCCACCTCTGAGCGCCATGGTCCTGGCCGCCCGGGGCCTGACTACCCCCAAGGAAGCCGGGGCTTACCTCGACTGCAACGCCCGGCTGTATGACCCCTTCCTGATGACCGACATGGACCTTGCCGCCGGGCGGGTGGGTCTGTCCATCGACCGGGGGGAAAAGATCGCCGTCTTCGGCGACTATGACGTGGACGGCATCACCTCCACCTGTATGCTGACGGATTTCCTGCGCCGTCAGGGTGCCAACTGCATCAGCTACATTCCCTCCCGGCTGGAGGAGGGCTACGGCCTGAATCCCATCGCCATCCACCAGCTGCACGCCGAGGGCGTCAAGCTCATCGTCAGCGTGGACTGCGGCATCACCGCCATCGACGAGGCCCGGCTGTGTAAGGAGCTTGGCATCGATCTGGTCATCACCGACCACCACGAGTGCAAGGACCGGCTGCCCGAGGCCGTGGCCGTGGTGGATCCCCATCGGCCCGACGGCGGCTACCCCCACCGGAACCTGTCCGGCGTGGGCGTGGCCTTCAAGCTGGCCTGCGCCCTGAGCGGCGACCAGGAGCAGGTCCTTCAGGACTACGCCGACATGGTGTGTCTCGGCACCGTGGCGGACGTGATGCTGCTGCAGGGGGAAAACCGGGTCTTCGTGGCCCGGGGCCTTGAATCCCTGCGCAATACCAAGCGGCCCGGCATCGCCGCCCTCATGCGCGAGAGCGGCTGCGCTCCGGAGGCGGTCAGCGCCTCCGCCATCGGCTACAACCTGGCCCCCCGGATCAACGCCGCGGGCCGGATGGGGAGAATCGAGCTGGCCCTGAACCTGTTCCTCACCGACGACGAGGAGGAGGCCGCAGACCTGGCCCGGAAGCTGTGCGACCTGAACCGCCAGCGTCAGGCGGTGGAGTCCCAGATCTATGCCCAGGCCGTCTCCATGCTCCCCGAGGGCCAGCCCCCGGAGGCCATCGTCCTGGCCGACGACACCTGGCACCAGGGCGTGGTGGGCATCGTGGCCAGCCGCATGGCCGAGGAATACTGCTGCCCCGCCTTCCTCATCTGCCTGGACGGCGAGCATGGCAAGGCCAGCTCCCGCTCCTTCGGCGGCTTCAACCTCTTCTCCTCCCTGACGGCCCTGTCGCCGCTGCTCGAGAGCTACGGCGGCCACGAGCTGGCCGCGGGCTTCACCATCGCCCGGCAGAACATCGCCCGGTTCCGGGAGGACATCTGCGCCATCGCCGCGGAATACTACGCGGACTCCGGCCCCCGGACGGTGCTGGAGATCGACTGCGTCATCCCCCCCGAGCTGATGACCGTCCGGAACGTGGACCGGCTCTCCATCCTGGAGCCCTGCGGCAACGGCTGTCCCAAGCCGGTCTTCGCCATGGAAAAGCTCACCGTGGAGCGGATCACCATGGTCGGCGGCGGACGGCATATGCGTCTGCGGCTGCGCAGCGGCCACCACGTGATCAATGCCATCTACTTCTCCGCCACGCCGGAGACGGCCTCCATCGACCAGGGCGACCTGGTGGATGTGGCCTTCAACGCCCAGATCAACGAATTCCGGGGCGAACGGACCGTTCAGATGAACGTGCTGGACATCCGCCCCAGCTGCTGCGCCGAAAGCTCCCCGGAGCTTCACGACTACGCCCGGATCCGCTCCGGGCTGTCCCCCGCCGCCGCGGCGCTGCTGCTGCCGGACCGGGTGACCCTGGGCGACGTCTGGCGCTACCTGGCCCTCTCCGGTCCCACCGTTCAGGAGAATCCCATCTGCCTGTGCCGTAAGATCGTCCGCCGCAGCGGGCGGCCGCTCAGCGTGGGCAAGCTTCTGACCTGTCTCGACATTTTCGCCGATGTCGGTCTTCTCAGGACCCACCGGCTCCACAAATACATCCGCATCGACCTGCTCCACACCTCCGGTAAGGCCGATCTGAACCAAAGCAATACGATGCAGCTTTTGCTGCGGGCGAAAGGGAGCTGATTTTTGTTATGGAAACCTTTGAAGACCACTATGCCAGTATGGTAGACACCATCACCCGCTGTATGCCGGGTGCCAATCTGGAACTGATCGACCGTGCCGTCCACTACGCCGATGCCAAGCACGAGTATCAGAAGCGCAAGGACGGCTCCCCCTACATCATCCACCCCCTGGCCGTTGCCGAGATCGTGGCGGAGATGGGTCTGGACACCGACGCGGTGCTGGGCGCCATCCTCCACGACTGCATCGAGGACACCGACGCCAGCCATGACGATATCGCCACCATCTTCAGCCCCACCGTGGCGGAGCTGGTGGAGGGCGTCACCAAGCTGACCCGCACCGACTTCACCAGCCAGGAAGAAAAGCAGATGGAAAACCTGCGCAAGATGTTCATGGCCATGTCCAAGGACATCCGGGTAGTGCTGATCAAGATCGCCGACCGGCTCCACAACATGCGCACCATGCAGTACCAGACCCCCAAGAAGCAGATCATCAAATGCCGGGAGACGATGGACATCTACGCCCCCCTGGCCCACCGGCTGGGCATGCAGAAGATGAAATGGGAGCTGGAGGATCTGGCCCTGCGCTATCTGGATCCCGCGGGCTACGCGGAGCTGACGGACCATCTGAGCGCCCAGAAGGATCAGGATGAGAATTTCATGAACTCCATCCAGTTCACCATCAAGGAAAAGCTCAGTGAGAACGGCATCCACAACACCACCTACGGCCGGATCAAGCACATTTACTCCATCTACCGCAAGATGAAGGCCCAGAACAAGACCCTCGACGAGCTGTACGACATCTACGCCTTCCGGGTCATCGTGGACTCGGAGATCGACTGCTACAACGTCCTGGGCCATATCCACACCATCTTCACCCCCATTCCGGGCCGGTTCAAGGATTACATCTCCTCGCCCAAGCCCAATATGTACAAATCCCTGCACACCACCGTCATCGGCAAGCAGGGTATCCCCTTTGAGGTCCAGATCCGGACCTGGGAGATGCACGAAACCGCCGAATACGGCATTGCCGCCCACTGGAAGTACAAGCAGAAGGCCGGTGCAGGCTCCGAAAAGGAATTCGAGTGGGTCCGCCGGCTCCTGGAGGGCCAGCAGGACACCGACGCCGAGGATTACCTGGAGTCGCTGAAGATCGACATGTTCAACGACCAGGTCTTCGTCTTCACCCCCAAGGGCAAGGTGGTCGGCCTGCCCGCGGGCGCCATCCCCATCGACTTTGCCTATATGATCCACTCCGGCGTGGGCAACGCCATGGTGGGCGCCAAGGTCAACAACCGCATCGTCAACATCGATACCAAGCTGCGAAACGGCGACATCGTGGAGATCCTGACCTCCAAGAGCGCCCGGGGTCCCAGCCGTGACTGGCTCACCATCTGCAAGTCCAACCAGGCCCGGACCAAGATCAAGCAGTGGTTCAAGAAGGAAAAGCGGGAGGAGAACATCGTCCACGGCAAAGCCAGCTTCGAGGCCGAGATGAAGCGGCTGAATCTGCCCGTTTCCGTGATCTCCGATCCGAATTATTCCTCCCAGCTTCTGGAGAAGCTGGCCTACGCCGCCTGGGATGATCTCTACGCCGCCATCGGCTACGGCGGCATGACCGCCGCCAAGGCTGTGGGCAAGATCCAGGAGGACATCAAGAAGCTCCTGAAGGGTCCCACCGTCCCCGATCCGGACCGGATCAACCCCGGCCTGCGGATCAACCCCGACTCCGAGGAGGTCCGCCGCAACCGCCATGCCATCAACGGCGTCATCGTCGAGGACATCGATTCGTGCATGATCAAGTTCTCCAAGTGCTGCGCTCCGGTGCCCGGCGACGACATCATCGGCTTCATCACCCGTGGCTACGGCGTCAGCGTCCACCGCAGCGACTGTCCCAATACCCTGACCCGGACCGATCCCCGGCAAGCGGCCCGCTGGGTCCACTGCAGCTGGGCCAATTCCGACGAGCAGCCCTTCGACACCACCCTGGAGCTGGAATGTGCAGACCGGGACGGCCTGGTCATGGACGTCTCCACCGCCCTGTTCGCCGCCAAGGTCCGCATGAAGGGCTTCAACGCCGCGGAGATGCCCGACGGCCGGAGCGTCATCACCATTAGCTTCGAGGTCCGCAATGTGGCCGAGCTGAACAAGATCCGCTCCAAGCTGCTGAGCATCCCCAACGTGATCGCCGCCAAGCGCGGACAGTATTAATGATCAAGTGCTGAATGCAGAGTGCTGAGTGCTGTCTTTTCTCATTCAGCACTCAGCACTCAGAACTCAGCACTTTTTGCAAGGAGTATATTTTATGCGCGCAATTTTGACTAGAGTCTCCTCTGCCTCCGTCACCATCGACGGCGAGGTGGCGGGCAAGATCGGCCGGGGCTTTCTGATCCTGCTGGGCGTGGGCCCGGAGGATACCGAGGCCGAATGCCGCGTCCTGGCGGAAAAATGCCTGGGACTGCGGATCTTCAAGGATGAAAACGACAAGATGAACTTAGGGCTGGAGGCCGTGGACGGTCAGGTGCTGGTGGTCAGCCAGTTCACCCTCTACGGCAACTGCCGCAAGGGCCGCCGCCCCAGCTTCGTGGGGGCCGCCGGTCCCGAGCTGGGCGAAGCCCTGTATGAGAAATTCCTGGATATCTGCCGGGAACACGGGTATGAGCCCCAGCATGGCTGCTTCGGCGCGGACATGAAGGTGGAATCCGTCAACGACGGCCCCGTGACGCTGATCCTCGACACCGTCGAGCTGATGGATCGGAGGCACAAATGAACGTACGAAAGCTGACTCTGGGCCTGTACCAGACCAACACCTATATCCTGTCCACCGGCACCGAGGCCGCGGTCATCGATCCGGGCTACGAGCCGGACACCATCCTCGATGCGCTGGAGGGCCTGACTCTGAAGGCCATCCTGCTGACCCACGGCCACTTTGACCACGTGGGTGCCGTCCGGGAGCTGGTGGCGGAGACGGGCTGCGAGGTCTGGATCCACGCCGCCGAGGGCACCATGCCCCCCATGGTCACCGCCGGACCCCTGTACTACACCCATACCTACGACGAGGGCGACACCATCTGCCCCATCTCCGGCGTGGAGATCACCGTCCTGCACACCCCCGGCCATACCCCCGGAAGCGTGTGCCTGCTCTGGGGCCGGGACCTGTTCTCCGGCGACACGCTGTTTGAAGGCTCCTGCGGCCGGGTAGATCTGCCCGGCGGCAACGGCCAACAGATGGTCGCCAGCCTGCGCCGTCTGGCCGCCCTCCAGGCGGACTATCAGGTCCACCCCGGCCACGGCGGCTCCACCGCCCTCAGCGCCGAGCGGCGGTACAATCCCTATATGAGATAACACCCGACAAAGCCTTCCCCTTTGGGGAAGGTGCCCCAACGCGCAAAGCGCGGCAGGGGCGGATGAGGTCTTACCGCAGTACGATTTCGCCGAAGGGCAGCAGTAGAACCAACTGCCTGCCGCACCTCACCCGGCCCTTCGGGCCACCCTCCCCAAAGGGGAGGGCATGGAGATACACTATGAAACTACTTCTCATCGGTCACGAAGACCGGTATGCGGTGGAGCAGCTGCAGCTGGCGCTGTTCCCCCTGGAGCCCATGGAGCCCATGACCGAGCCCTTTGAGGGCGACGGCGCTGTCTCCCGGCTGATCCGGGAGCATGGCTCCCTCATCGCCCGCACTTCCATCTGCATCGATGGCATCACCCGGACCGCGGCGGTGGAAATGCCCGCCGAAGACGAGACTGTCTCTGAGCGTCGGCAGCTCCTGCAGCAGAGCTACTACAAAGCGGCGCTGCCCTTCCTGCGCAAGCCCCCCGCCTGGGGTGCCCTCTCCGGTGTCCGCCCCACCAAGCTCACCACCCGCTGTCTGAAGGGCGGTCTGAACGACCAGGAGACGATCCGCCACATGGAGCGCGTCTATTTCGTCACGCCCCGCCGGGCAAAGCTGGCTCTGGACTGCTCCCACGCCACCATGGAGGCCGCGGCGAAGCTGGACCCCAACGACGTCTCGCTGTATGTGGGCATCCCCTTCTGCCCCACCCGCTGCGCCTACTGCTCCTTCGTCAGCCGGACCATCGGCAAGCGGACGGAGCTTCTCGAGCCGTACCTGGAGGCCCTCCTGAAGGAGCTGCGCCACACGGGCAGGCTCCTGGCAACTTCCGGCAAGCGGGTGCGTACCATCTATATTGGCGGCGGCACGCCCACCACCCTGACCAGCGGGCAGATGCAGACCCTTCTGACCTGTATCCGGGAGTCCTTTGACCTTTCCCGCTGCATCGAGTTCACCGTGGAGGGCGGACGGCCCGACACCCTGGACGCGGAAAAGCTCCGGGTCATCGCCGAAAACGGCGCGGACCGGATGAGCATCAACCCCCAGACCATGATCGACTCCGTTCTGCGGGCCTGCGGACGGCGGCACAGCGCCGCCGATGTGGAGGAGAGCTACCATCAGGCGGTGGACGCGGGCTACTCTGCCATCAATATGGACCTGATCGCCGGTCTGCCCACCGACGATTTTGAGGGCTTCCGGCACTCCCTGGACCGGGTCATCGCCCTCTCCCCCGCCAACATCACCGTCCATACCCTGGCCATCAAGAAGGGCGCGGACCTCTACGAGAAGCGCGAGGGCCTGTCCCCCGACGCCGAGGTCGCCCGGATGGTGGACTACGCCGAGGATACCCTCCGCGCCGCGGGCTACGAGCCCTACTACCTCTACCGCCAGAAATACATGTCCGGCTCCTTCGAAAACGTGGGCTGGTGCAAGCCGGGAACGGCCTGCCTGTACAACATCTACATGATGGAGGAGCTGCACACCATCCTCTCCGTGGGCGGCGGCGGCATGAACAAGGTCAACCTCCCCGACGGCCGCCTGCAGCGGTTCCACAACCCCAAATTCCCCGAACAGTACATCGAAATGATCGATGACGTGCTGCGACAAAAAGAAGAACTCTTCAAGCTCATGAGATTGGAGATTGAAGAGTGAAGAGTGGAGATAATCCCGATCTCCACTCTCCAATCTCAACTCTCCACTCTTACTCTGAAAGGAAGCATATTTTGGATACCTTAATCTCCAACGTTACCATCGTGACCATGAACGAGCGCATGGATGTGCTGTTCGGCGGTCATGTTGGCATCACGGACGGCAAGATCGTCCACATCGCCAAGGTGCCCCCAAAGGAGGCCCCCGCGGAGATCATCGACGGCACCGGTATGGTGCTGATGCCCGGTCTGATCAACTGCCACACCCATCTGGCCACCGCTGCCCTGCGCAGCCTCTGCGACGAGCTTTCCATCACCGAAGCCCTGGAGCAGCAGCTGAAGAAGGAAGCCCGCATGGACTCGCGGATCGCAAAGGCCGCGGCCACCATCGCCGCCGCCGAGTGCCTGCGCTTCGGCGTCACCTCCGTCTCGGACCTGTACTACTACCCCGCCGCCACCGCCGAGGTCATCGCAGATTCCGGCATGAAGGCCAACCTGGCCCTGTCTTCCTACCGCTTCATCGATGCGGTGGAGGAATTCGACTTTCATAAGGACGAGCAGTGTCAGGAGCTGAAGCGTGTGGCCGAAAAATGGCACGGCCATGACAACGGCCGGATCAAAATCGACGCCGGTATCTGGGCCGAGTACACCTCCAATCACAAGCTCTGGGAGGGTCTGGCCGCCTACGCGGGCGAAAATGGCCTGGGCTTCCAGCTCCACCTGTCCCAGACCCAGGA
Source organism: Oscillospiraceae bacterium (assembly GCA_017409645.1). Lineage (GTDB taxonomy): Bacteria > Bacillota > Clostridia > Oscillospirales > Oscillospiraceae > Faecousia. The sequence continues at coordinate 7,872 of JAFQSI010000192.1, forward strand.
CGAAGCCGAGTCCTGCGAGGACCGGACCGGCCTGACCCAGACGGAGCTGCTGAGCTGCCATAAGGTCCTGACCGTCCCCGTCACCGCCGCGGGCTGCAACTGCCTGACGGACATGGACCGGAAGATCCTGGGCAAGCACCACGCCAGCGCTGTCGTCACCCCCCTGGCCGACGCCAAGCAGGGCCGCCCCTGCGCCTCCATCCCCGACTGCGTCAAGGCCGGCATGAATGTGGCCCTGGGCACCGACGGCGCCCTGGAAGCCGGAAATCTGGACCTCTTCGAGGTCATGCGCGCCGCCGCCATGTCCGTCCGGGCCGCGAAAAACGATCCCGCCGCCCTGTCCGCCTCCGCTGCCCTGATGATGGCCACCGTCTGCGGTGCCCGGGCCCAGGGCCGTGCCGCCGAATGTGGTATGATCAAGGAGGGCATGGACGCCGATCTGATCCTGGTCGACTTCTCCGCGCCCCATCTGATGCCCTGCCATAATGTGACCAATGCCCTGGTCTTCTCTGCCAAGGGCGGCGACGTGGCCATGACCATGGTCCGGGGCAAAAAGCTCTATGTAAACGGCCACTTCCCCACCCTGGACCTGAACAACGCCGTCCGGGAGCTGATGGAGTACGCCATGCCGAAGCTCTTCGAAGAGCCCAAGGAATAAGGAGACAGTTATGGCTGAGCAAAAGAAACAATCCTTCCTCCACGGCGCGGCATTGCTGGCCGCCGCCACCGCCATCGTGAAGGTCATCGGTGCCTTCTACAAGATCCCCCTGAACGCCATCATCGGCACCAAGGGCTTCGCCTACTTCAACACCGCCTACAACATCTACACCGTCCTGCTGCTGATCTCCACGGCGGGTCTGCCCGTGGCCATGAGCCGGATGATCTCCGCCGCCAACTCCCTGGGCAACACCAAGCAGGTCAAGCGGATCTACAAGACCGCCCAGGTCATCTTCCTGTCCATGGGTATCCCCTTCGCGATCCTGATGACCTGCTTCGCCAAGCCCCTGGCCGTGTTCCAGGAGCAGCCCGACGCCTGGGCCGCCATCGCCTGCCTGGGTCCCAGCGCCTTCCTGATGTGTCTGGTGGCCGCCTTCCGGGGCTTCTTCCAGGGCCACCGGAATATGATGCCCACCTCCGTCAGCCAGGTCCTGGAGGCCGCCTGCAAGCTCGTCCTTGGTCTTGCCGCCGCCTGGGCCATCAAGAGCATGACCGCCCAGATCCCCCTGGCCGCCGGCGGCGCCATCCTGGGCGTCACCATCGGCTGCGGCGCTTCCGCGCTGTACCTGTTCTGGCTCTTTAGGAAGGCCTACAAGTCTCTGGAGGAGGGCGATCCCACCCAGAGCCCCGACTCCTACACCAAGACCGCCCGGGATCTGCTGGCCATCGCCGTGCCCATCACCATCGGCTCCGCCGGTCTGCAGCTGATCACCCTGCTGGAGATCAAGGTCTACATGGGCCAGCTGCTCTCCACCGGCTTCACCCAGGACGCAGCCGACACCATGAAGGGCATCTACGACATGTCCCTGACCATCTTCAACATGCCCTGCGCCTTCATCACCCCCATCACCGTCTCCGCCATCCCCTCCATCACCGCCGCCCTGACCCTGGGCGAGCATAAGCAGGTCAAGGCCACCGAGGAGTCCGCCTCGAGAATCATGGCGCTGATCTCCATGCCCTGTGCCCTGGGCCTGTTCGTGGTGGCCCGGCCCGTCATGGCCCTGCTGGGCGGCTATACCGGCAGCGAGCTGGACCTGTCTGAAACGCTGATGCGGGTGCTGAGCCTGTGCATCGTCTTCAATTCCTTCGTGCTGCTGACCAACGGCATCATGCAGGCCCACGGCCATGCCAACCTGCCCGTGGTCAACATGTTCGTCGGCGGCGCGGTGAAGCTTTCCGTTTGCTGGCTGCTGACCGGCAACCCCGACATCGCCATCCGGGGCGTGCCCGTGGCGAGCGTTGCCTGCTTCCTGACCATCGCCACGCTGAACCTGTTCGCCATGAACCGGTGCATCGCCGAGCCGCCCCACATGCTGCGGAACATGGCCCGGCCCTTCCTGTCCGGCATCATCATGGCCGCCGCAGTCTTCGCCGTCTACTTTGGCCTGAGCCAGGTCTTCACCCTGGATTCCACCCTGGGCAAGCTGATCCTGGTGGGCGCGCCCATCCTGGCGGGTGTGGTGGTGTACTTCGGCTGCGTCATCAAGCTCAAGGCCATCACCCGGGAGGACTGCCTGCTCCTGCCCAAGGGCGAGAAGATCGCAAAGCTGCTGCATCTTTAAGCAACACATTTCCAATCCCCACTGTAGGGGAGGGTCATGACCCTCCCGCCGAAAATCGGTACGATTTTCGGTTCTCCCGTAGGGAAATAACCGACTGTTCGCCTGTCGGCGAAGGGTTTTTGCTTCGCAGAATCCCCGGGAGGGTCATGACCCTCCCCTACGGTTTATATTTGAAACCAAATTCATCCCGATCCACCATTGTGTATGGTTTCATTGCAGAAAAGAGGAACAACATGAACAAATCCGAACTGATCGCCGTCACCGCGGAGAACACCGGCCTGACCAAGAAGGACGCGGAGCGGGTGCTGAACGCCGCTCTGGACGCCATCACCGCCTCCCTGGCGGAGCATGAGAAGGTCCAGCTGAGCGGCTTCGGCACCTTCGAGGTCAAATACCGGGAGGCCCGGATGGGCCGGAACCTCCAGACGAAGGAGCCCTCCCGGATCCCCGCCGCCTGGGTCCCCGCCTTCAAGCCCAGCAAGGCTCTGCGGGACCTGATCGGCAAAGAATAAGGAGAATACCATGCGACTTGACAAATATCTGAAAGTTTCCCGTCTCATCAAGCGCCGCACCGTGGCCAACGAGGCCTGCGACAACGGCCGCATCAGCGTCAACGGCAGGGTCGTGAAGGCCAGCTACGACGTCAAGGTCGGCGATAAGATCGAGATCGCCCTGGGCACCCGAACCCTGGCCGTGGAAGTCCTGCAGGTGGCCGAGACGGTCCGCAAGGACGACGCCGCCGGGATGTACAAGGAAGTATAAAAAAGGACCTGTTGCAAAATGCAACAGGTCCTACGAGCTTGTCGAAAAACCTTTCCGTAGGGGCGACCCTTGGTCGCCCGCGGATTTTGCAAAGCAAAAACCTTTCGCCGCAAGGCGAAAATATGGTTATTTCCCTTCGGGAAATCCGAAAAACTCCGTTTTTCGGCGGGCGATCGCGGATCGCCCCTACAAGCTCATTGCAAAACGAAGTACTTTGACAATCTGAAAGGACCTGTTGCAAAATGCAACAGGTCCTACAGCTTTCTGTGAAAATTGATAAGCCCTCTCAGTCATGCTTTCGCATGACAGCTCTCCCAAAGGGAGAGCCAAGGCGCTTTGCACGTTTTAGGAGTTCTTTGACAGACAGAAGGGCACGTTGCAGAATACATTTTGCAACGTGCCCTTTTCATTTACTGCATATGGCTGACATTGTTCAGCTCGGGGTAGTAGCCATAGGACATGGCCTTCAGAAGCAGCTTGACGATCTTCTTCATGATGAGAAAGCTCCTTTCGTTTCGATTGGCGGTCAGGCCCACCGCCGGGGCATATATGGGACCGGCACGGAGCCGGGTCGGTGGCGTGTTTTCTATCAGCCTGTCAACCGATCTCAGCGGATCGATGGGGGTATCTTAATCGCCGGATTTGGCGAAAAAAAGAACCATCCGTTACAATTTCTTGAACAGATGGTTCTCTTTTCCTGTTTTTACAGGTTTTTCACAGAATCGTCACTCAAAATTCATTGACTGCGGCGGC
>JAFQSI010000193.1 GCA_017409645.1 Oscillospiraceae bacterium
ATTGAACTGCTCATCGGTGGCGTCCAGATCCAGCAGCAGCTCCAGGACCTCGTCCACCACCTCCTCGGTGCGGGCGTCGGGCTTGTCGATCTTGTTGACGGCCACGATGACCTTGTGGCCCAGCTCCAGGGCCTTCTGGAGGACGAACCGGGTCTGGGGCATGGGACCCTCGGCGGCGTCCACCAGGAGGATGACGCCGTTGACCATCTTCAGGATGCGCTCCACCTCGCCGCCGAAGTCGGCGTGGCCCGGGGTGTCGACGATGTTGATCTTGGTGTCCTTGTAGTAAATGGAGGTGTTCTTGGCCAGGATGGTGATGCCGCGCTCCCGCTCCAAGTCGCCGGAGTCCATGACCCGGTCGGTGGTGGCCTGATTTTCCCGGTAGATACCGCCCTGCTTCAGCATCTCGTCCACCAGGGTCGTCTTGCCGTGGTCAACGTGGGCGATGATGGCGATGTTGCGGATGTTTTCCTTACGTGCCATAAAAAATGATCGTCTCCTTTTTGACGGAATATAAAAAATAGCTCTCAATCTTTATTTATACCATATTACCAAATAAATTGCAATATTTTTGTGGAAAAAGATTAAGAAAACAATTTTAAATAATGCTTATCGTCTTGACTCAGCACCGCTCTTGCCTCCCCCACAGGGGGAGGGGGACCGCGAAGCGGTGGAGGGGGTGTACCTCCAATGGAAGGACACTCCCCCAGTCAGCTGTCGCTGACAGCCCCCTCTAAGAGGGGGGCCAAGAGTCCATCTTCTGTTTTGCTGAGTTAAGTCGATAAGCATTTTACAAATTACAAATTTGCTTCATCAGATTACCTCTTGCTCTTTTTCGCGGAATCTGCTACATTATATATAGTATATCTGATAAGGAGGGAGTGCCATGCAGTGCTTACGCTGCGGCCGGGAGACGGAGGAGGATCGTGTATTCTGCTTTCTGTGCGAATCGGTCTTGGTCAAGCAGCCGGTCAAGCCCAATACCGTCGTCAACATCCCGGAGCGGACCGCCCGGGTCCGCAGCACCCCCGCCCGCAAGCCGGCCCAGCCTGAGGAGGACACCGAGCAGCTCCACCGGACCATCCTGCAGCTGCGGCTTTGGGTGTGCATGCTGATGGCTGCGCTGATGCTCTGCGTAGCCGTACTGACCTGGCAGGAGCTGAACCGGGAGGAAAAGCCCGGCATCGGCCAGAATTACACCTCCATCATCGACTTCGGCAGCGGAGGAAGATAGGCGGCAAGGCCGCGGTGAAATCTCCCCTGGCGGGAAGATGAAATCGTCTGCGGCGATGAAATATTGCTGCGCAATGTGAAATCCGCTGCGCGGGTTATGGTGTGCTTCGCACGATCAAATTTGATTGTTTCACGTGAAACAGTTATGACCAGCTTTCGACAACCTCTGTCATTGCGAGGAGGGGCATAGCCCCGACGTGGCAATCCGTTCTCCTTCCGCTCCCTATGGGAGCGGGCGATGCTTTGCATCGCAAGGGATGCGGATTGCCACGGGCTACGCCCTCGCAATGACGGCGGTTTCAGGAGGCTGGTCTTTTTTTGTTTCACGTGAAACATTTTCAAAACCTCTATTGAATTCCGCGGAATTTACTGCTATAATGGCCCGTATACAAGGAGGTTTGACATGGGTAAACTATTCGCAATCGTCAACCAGAAGGGCGGCGTGGGAAAGACCACCACCGCCGTCAATTTATCCGCTGCCCTCCATGAGCTGGGTCTTAAGACGCTGCTGTGCGACTTCGACCCCCAGGCCAATGCAACTTCCGGCCTTGGCATCGAAAAACGGCAGATCAAACGATCCGTCTATGATGTGATCCTGAACGGCGTCAATGTGCGCGACGCCATCGTCCATACCAAGTTCGGCGACGTGCTGCCCTCCAGCTCCGATCTGGCGGGTGCCGCCGTGGAGCTGATCGGCGCTGACCGCCGGGAATACGTCCTGAAGGATGCCCTGGCAGCTGTCAGGGATGACTACGACGTCATCTTCATCGACTGCCCCCCCAGCCTGGAGATGCTGACCCTGAACGGCCTGTGCGCCGCAGAAGCGATTTTGGTACCGGTCCAGTGTGAGTATTTCGCCCTGGAGGGTCTGAGCGACCTGATGGCCACCCTGCGGATGGTCAAGCGGCGGATGAATCC
>JAFQSI010000194.1 GCA_017409645.1 Oscillospiraceae bacterium
ACGGCCATGGCCTCGCCCATCTCCTGCTGGCTGGCAGTCAGCTCCTCGATGGCGACGATCTGCTCGATGGCGGCCTGGACCTTCACGGAGACGACGGCGTTGCCCCGGGCATCCTCGCGGAGCTTCTCCCGGGAGGTGTTCAGGAACTGGCAGTACATGTCCAGGGTCAGACCCTGCTGGGCAAGCTGGGCCTCCAGATTCTTCAGCTGCTCGTCCAGCTCAGCCTCGATCTGGCGGTCGGTGGGCTCGAACTCCAGCGTCTCGGCGGCCTGGCGCAGCAGGCGGTCCTGCAGATCCATCTCGCCCCGCTCGTCGGTGTAGGCCTGGAGGCTCTCGGCCAGCTTCACGCGCATTTCCTCGAAGGTGTCGCAGCCGCCGACCTCCCTGGCGAAGGTGTCGTCCAGCTCGTAGGCGGTCTTGACCCGGATCTGATGGATGGTGCAGTGGAACTCGGCAGCCTTGCCGGCCAGGTCTTCGGCATGGTAGGCTTCGGGGAAGGTGACCTTGACGATGACCTTCTCCTCGCAGACCTTGTCGAGGAGCTGCTCCTCGAAGCCGGGGATGAAGGCGCCGCTGCCCAGGACCAGGGTCTGGTTCTCGGCGGTGCCGCCGGGGAACTGGACGCCGTCACAGTAGCCGGCGTAGTCCAGAACGACCTCGTCGCCCTGCGCGGTGGGACGGTCGGTGACGATGGCGATGCGGGGGTTCTGCTGCTGCAGACGGTGCAGGTGCTGATCCACCTCCTCGCTGGTGATCAGGTGGCGCTCATTCTTGGCCTTCAGGCCGCGGTAGGTAAAGCTCATGGGAAATTGCTCCTTTGTGTCATATTTTCTGAAGAAGAAGATACCACTTCCGGGGGAAAATGTCAATGTTCAGGTGTGTAAATAATCTTTGAAGGTCACAGCCGAAGATCGTAACAAGGAAAAACGGAGAAAAACGTTACAGGGAACGGCACGAAGGCCGTTCCCTACATTCTCTACTGGAAAAGCCCGAAAAAACCGCGGTGGTCCCGGCGCAGGCAGCCAAGCTCATACAGCAGCCCGGCGCAGTCGGCCCGGGTCAGCGGGTCCATGCCCAGGGGCGCGGCACCCAGCTCGTCCATGGCGGCGGCGGGGACGGCGAAGGCCAGGGCATTTTGGATCATGGCGGCGGCTTCGTCGGCGGTGATGTCCTGGTCCGGCCGGAACTCCACGCCCTCCCCTGCGGGGTAGCCCCGGATGATGCCGCTGCGCAGGGCCGCCGCCAGGTAGGGCTGCAGCCACCGGGGGCTATCATCCAGGAAGCCCGTTTCGGTGACGGTGCGGTCCACGGGCAGGTCCAGCACCTGCATCAGCATGGACAGGAACTGTCCCCGGCTGACCGCTTCGTCGGGGGAGAAGCAGAGCTGTCCGTTCACCGTCTCGCCGGTGAACAGCCCCCTGTGGCGCAGCCACTCGGCCTCGAAGCGGCAGTCGGAGGAGGTGGTGTCGGCATACTGCATGGCGTCGCCGGGCTTGAGGATCTCCACAGTGACGGTGGCCTCACCGGAGACATTTCCGGCCCGGTCCGTGGCGGTGAAGGTGAAGGAATCGGTGCCGACCTTGTTCTTTTTGGGGGTGTAGAGGAAGCTGCCGTCGTCCCGGAGGACCACCTCGCCCCGCCGGGGCTTCCGGGTCAGGGTGAAGGTCAGCGCGTCGCCCTCCGGGTCCGTCACGTCCAGAAGCCCCTCGTTGGGAAGATTTTTGTAAGTCTCCAGGCTGGAGTCCGCGGCTTTGGGAGACTCGTTGCGGCGGCCCCGGATGGAGAAGACCAGCTCCGTCTCCGGCTCCACGCCGCTGCTGCCGATGGGCAGATACCGCATGGCAGCGGCGGTGTCGGACTCGGACTCAGGCGGCGCGAAGGTCAGCTGGGCCAGCTGGGCCGCGGCCAGCACATCGCCGCTGCGGATCGTCCGGCTGCCCAGGCAGACGGTGCCCGAATCGGGGACCGCGGTGACGCAGATGCCCGTCAGCTCCGGGCCGAATTCCTCGGGGGAGAGGCGGTAGAGGTCCCCCGCCGTCAGCTCCGCGGCAGAGACAGACAGACTCAGGGCCCCGGCGCAGAGGACCGCGGCGGCGGTGCGGATGGATGTTTCTAGGGAAAGCATGAAACTACCTCCGAAAATCAGATTTCGGAGGTAGTATTTGTGGTATTTGGGGTTTTATTCGGTGACGGTCACCAGGGCCCGGAAGCCGGTCAGGGTCCCGTCGAAACGGGTCCCGGTGATCAGGTCGGTCCTTCCGGCCAGCTCGGGCAGCTGCACGGCACCCTCGGCGGCGTGGAAAATGACCGTGACCTTCTGACCGTCCTTCTCCCGGGTGATGCGGAGCAGGGACAAATCATCCCAGGCGTCCTCCCGCAGGAGCTTGCCGTCTGTGACGGCGGGATAGTCCCTCCGGATGCGCAGCAGGGAGCGGTAATGGTCCCAGGTGGCCCTGTCCCGGCGCGTTTCGTCCCAGAGCATGCCCCGGCGGCAGTCGGGGTCCTTGGCACCGGTCATGCCCACCTCGTCGCCGTAGTAGATCATGGGCATGCCGGGGCTCAGCAGCTGGATGGCCGCCGCCAGATGGTGGCGGGCCCGGTCGCCGCCGCACAGGTGCAGCAGCCGGGGGGTGTCGTGGCTGCCCATGAGATTCCACAGGAGGGGGAAGGCGGCGGTGTGGGTGTTGCCCCGCTGGAAGCCCAGCGCCCCCAGGAATTCCGATGCGGTGGAAACGCCCTCCACGGCAAAATCCAGCACGGCCCGGTAGAAGGGGTAATTCATCACGGAATCCCACTCGTCCCCCTGCAGAAAGTCCGGAGCATGGTGCCAGACCTCGCCCACGATCAGGGCCTGGGGGAATTCGCGCTTCACGGCCCTGCGGAAGCCCTTCCAGAATTCGTGGGAGATCTCATCGGCCACATCCAGCCGCCAGCCGTCGGCTCCCGTGACCCGGAGCCAGTGCAGCGCCACGTCGGTGAAGTATTTCGCGGCCTCCGGGCAGCGCAGGTTCACTTTGGGCATGCCGAAGAAATAGCTGAAGGTCTTGTAGTTGGGTTTTCCGGGGAAGGTCTTCAGGGGGAAGGACTCGGGGTAGTACCAGTTTACATAATCCGAATCCTGCGCCCGCTCCTTCAGATCCCGGAAGGCGAAAAACTCCGTGGAGGTGTGGTTGAAGACGCCGTCCAGGATCACCCGCAGACCCAGGGAATGGGCTTTCTCCACCAGCTCGATCAGGTCGGCCTCCGTGCCGAAGGCGGGGTCGATGCGGTAGTAGTCGACGGTGTCATATTTGTGGGAGGAGGGGGACTGGAAGATGGGGGTCATGTATACCACATCCGCGCCCAGCTCCCGGATATGCTCCAGATGCGCGGTGATGCCGGGCAGGTCACCCTGCAGGTCCGCCCGGGGGCCGATGGGGGACTGATACCAGACCCTGTCGGGGACCTCCTTCGTGGTGGCGAACCGGGAGGGGAAGATCTGGTAGAGGACCTTGTTTTCGGCCCAGGCGGGGGCGATGAACCGCTCCTCCTCCCGCAGATTCTGGGGGCAGTCGAAGAACCGCTCGATGTCCGTGGGAGGATTGCGGGTGAAGCGGTCGTTGGAATAAAACCAGCTGACGCCGTTTTCATCCACAATCTCGAAATAGTAGCGCAGGCAGACTACGCTGAAGGAAAGCTCCGCTTCATAGTAATCCCGCAGACCGTCGGAGCAGACCCGTTCCATGGTGGTCTTCTGCCGGGTATCCCGGACGGACAGGGGCAGGTATTTGTCCCGGGTGTGCAGGTACACGGCCCGGAGGGGGTCGGCACCTGTCTGGAGCCGGAAGAGGAAGCGTCCGGGTTCCAGACAGAAGCAGTAGCGCCCGGTGGCCTCGTGCCATACGGCAGCTTTGTTCATGGTAAGTACCTCTATATATTAATGTAGGGAACGGCGGGGGCCGTTCCCTGTGGTGTTAACGTGGGGGCTGGACATACATGCCCTGCTTGCCGGGGGAGGGTCTGGCACAGACGCCGGAGACAAGGCCCAGCATGGCGTACAGCGACAGCATGGAGGAGCCGCCGTAGCTGATGAAGGGCAGGGTCAGGCCGATGACGGGGGTCACGCCCAGATTCATGCCGATGTTGCTGGTGACCTGGAAGATCAGGGCCGCAGCGGCACCGAAG
>JAFQSI010000195.1 GCA_017409645.1 Oscillospiraceae bacterium
AGTGCTGCTTGGTTCCCCACCTGACACGGTTCACGGGATTCCGTTGCGCAAGACCGATCTCTCAACGCCACTTACTCAGGGCAGACGGCACTCAGACAAGCCCGGGTGTGGGAATTCATCCCTGCTGTAGCGGATTGCAGGCAACAGGGCACCGCTATCTCCCCGACTAGTGCGACCTTGTTACGAGCCAGACGGCTTGAACAAGTTTTAGTTATGAAATTGATAATGGATCAGCCGACCTTGGACTCGATGAAGGCAGCCATCTGGCCGAAGGTCTTGATGTCCTCGTCCTCGACCTCCAGGTCAACGCCCAGCTCGCCCTCCAGCTCCATGACCATCTCCACGATGTCCAGGGAGTCGATGCCCAGATCCTCGAAGGTGGACTCAGGCGTGATCTCGGAAGGATCCAGCTCCAGATGCTCGGCAGCGAAAGCAACCAGCTTCTCGTACATACTTGTCACCTCCTGAAAAGGTAATCAGCATTTGCTCGGCTTATTTTAATACAACTTTGGCGGTTTGTCAATGCTCAGTTTGTAAACAAACATCAAACAATCTCTGTTTTGCCCTCTGACAGGATCAGCGTCGGTCTTTTTTCTCCTGACAGATAAACACCCTGCATGACCTGCCCGATACTGGCTTCTTGATACTCCTGGCGGGAGACAGTCTTCCGCCAGCTTCCGTTTTCATTGGTGTATTTCAGGCAGTATTTCTTTTTACAATTGTTATTAAGCGTCTCGTATTTGTCCGTCAACGTGTCATTTCGGATGTCAAATTCTTCATTGCTGATCTTTTGCAGGTCTGTACGCCGGTGCTTGAAACCTTTCAGTCCCAGCCAGATCAGCACTGCACCCAGCAGCGCATTCCATCCCGGAATGCCATTGTGGAAGATCAGAACGCACACAACCAATTCAGTGCCCGTCAGCAGGCCCCATTTCCATAGCCAGCGTCTGCGCACGCAGTCTTTCAGGTCCTGCTGTATGAAACACCTGCCATGTCCGTTGTCCTCCGTCCATTTTTTCCGGTTGGGCATCGCCGCAATCCACAGCCACAAATTAAATACTCCCAATCCAAGCACCGTATTCTCGGCCCTTTTCTCCAGCGAGTCGATCAGTTCACCGGGGCGGTCAGGATTGATCCGAACAGATAAGGACTGACCGATACGATCTTTCCAGCTGTTGTCCTTTGTTCCGCTGAGGATAAGAACATCGTAGTCTTTCCCCTCGTAGCGGTAACGGATGTAGACATTGTATTCGTAGTCTCCGTCACTGTCCGTGCTGCGTTCCACATTGCGGACGACGGCCGACACCAACTCCGCATTTTCACGGGCCTGGGGAAGACGGATGCAGGCATCCAGACTCGCCAGAAGCGATCTTCCACTAACTACCAGAATCAGCGCCAGCAGAGCGATCTGAAAGAAGACCTTTCCCCGGAGGATCGGCGGCTTGTCAATATGTTCCATCATATGCTCCTTCCCGCCGCATAGCCCGTGGCCCAGGCGATTTGCAGGTTGAAGCCGCCGGTGTAGGCGTCGCAGTCGATGATCTCGCCGGCGAAGTACAGCCCCGGTACCTTCTTCGACTCCATGGTCTTCGGGTCGATCTCGCCGCATTTGACGCCGCCGGAGGTGATGATGGCTTCCGCCACAGGGCGCTTGCCGGTGATGTCCAGGGTTAAGTTTTTCAGCAGCTCCACCAGGGCGCGGCGGTTCTGCTTTGTAAAGGAATTGGCCTGCAGGCTGCCGTCCACGCCGATGCGGCGCAGGACCACCGGGATCATGGACCTCGGCAGCAGGTCCGTCAGAGCGTTCTCCATGGACCGGTTCTGATACAGCTCCAGATCCCGCAGGATCCGGTCGTCCAGCTTATGCTCCTCCAGGGCGGGCTTGAGATCGATGGAAAGCTTCCAGCCCTCGCCCTTGCCGATGTGGGCAGACGCCGACAGGACCATGGGGCCGGACACGCCGAAATGGGTGAAGAGCATCTCGCCGAAATCCTTGTACACGGCCTTGCCCTTGGGGTTCAACAGCTTCAGTCCGGAATTCTTCAGGGCCAGGCCCTGCATTTCCGGGGCGTCGGGCCCCGCCGTCTCCAGGGGCACCAGGCTGCCCTGGGGCTCGACGATGGTGTGGCCCAGCTGCCTTGCGAACTTGTAGCCGTCGCCGGTGGAGCCGGTGGCCGGATAGCTGGCGCCGCCGGTGGCGAGGATGACCTTCCGGGCTTCAAAAAATCCGGAATTGGTGGCGGCGCCGATGACTCCCGCCTCGTCCCGCTCGATGGAGAGGACTTTTGCGGTCTTCACGATCACGCCGCTGCTTTTCAGCTCCCGCTGCAACGCATCCAGGACGGTCTGGGACCGGTCCGTGGTGGGAAACACCCGGTTGCCCCGCTCGGTCTTCAGGGTGCAGCCCGCATCCTCAAAAAACTGCATGGCCATTGAAGGTGGGAAGGCCGCCATGGCGCTGAATAGGAATTTGCCGTTGCGGGGGGTGTTTTTCAGCACCTCGTCGGCGGTGCAGTCGTTGGTCACGTTGCACCGGCCCTTGCCGGTGATGAGCAGCTTTTTGCCCAGCCGGTCGTTTTTTTCCAGCAGGACCACGCTTTTTCCGGCTCTTGCCGCGGTGATGGCGGCGATCATACCCGCAGGGCCGCCGCCGATGACGATCAGATCAAAGGCCATTGCCGCCCTCCTGCTTCTCGTAGACGTGGTACTCGTCCCAGATCTTCTCCAGAGAGGTGAAGATCTTGCTCAGCCGCTGCTCCCGCCGGTTGGCGATGGCAACGATGAGGGCGTTGATGACGCTCATGGGGGCCACCAGGGAATCCACCAGCGAAACCATATCGCTCTTGGCCTCCAGCACATGGTCGGCATTCTGGCCCAGGGGGGACATCCGGCTGTCGGTCAGGCCGATGACCGTGGCGCCCGCTCTGCGGCAGTACTGGGCGGCCTTCACCGTGGCACTGGAGTACCGGGGGAAGGAAATGGCGATGACCACATCCTCGGGCTTGATGGCCACAATCTTCTCGAACATCTCGCCCTCGCCGGAGGTGGTGACCACATGGATGTTGGTGGACATATAATTCAGGTAATAGCCCAAAAACTGGGCCAGGGGCGCGGCAGAGCGGACGCCCAGGATGTAGACCCGGTCCGTGTCCAAAATGGCCTGCACCGCCCGGGAGAACTCCTGCCGGTCCAGCAGGTCCTCGGTCTGGCGGAGCTTCTCTGCGTCGGCATGCAGGACCGTGGACACCACGTCCTGGCCCTCCATCCGGTCATTGGCCACCTCGATGCGCTGCACGCTGGTCAGGCGGTTCAGCACCATCTCCTGGATGGCCTTCTGCATGCTGGGGTAGCCGTCGTAGCCCAGCTCCACGGCGAAGCGGACCACCGTGGACTCACTGACGCCCACCTTCTTACCCAGCTTGGAAGCGGTCATGAAGGCGGCCTTGTCATAGGAATCTGTGATGTATTTTGCGATCAGCCGCTGGCCCTTGGAAAAGGTGTGGGCCTGGCTTTGCAGGATTGTCAGGATATCACTGCTCATGGATGCACCTCCCGGTCTTCTCTAATTCCGAATTGCATCCATATTAGCAGATATGTTTCACTTTTGCAAGAGGGAAATGCAGGAGTTGCGCATTAATCCTTCAAAAGCAGTTCGATCTCCTTCGGCTCCAGCTCCCGCCAGCAGCCGGTCTTCAGCTCGCCCAGCTTCAGCCCGCCCTCGGCGATGCGCCGGAGCCGGGCCACCTCCAGCCCGGCAGCCTGGCACATCCGTCGGACCTGGCGGTTGCGGCCCTCGTGGATGGTGACGTCCAGGATCGCCCGGTTAGGCTCCATCCGGACCGGACGGACCCGGGGCCGCTTGATCAGATAGCCGTCCAGCTCGATGGGCTCGCGCAGGGCCTCCAGCTTTTCCTGGGAGAAATCCGTCACCCAGACCCGGTAGGTCTTGTCCACCTCATGCCGCGGATGCATCAGAAGATTGGCAAAATCCCCGTCATTTGTGAACAAAAGCAGGCCCTCCGAGTCCATGTCCAGCCGGCCCACGGGATAGACCCGGGTGCCGCAGCCCGCCACCAGCTCGGCGGCGTTCTTCCGGCCCTTCTCATCGGAGAGGGTGGTCACATACCCTCTGGGCTTGTTGAGCATCAGGTACAGCTTCTTCCCCGGCTTGGGCAGACGCTTTCCGTCCACCTCGATGACATCCTCGGTCACATCGGCGGTGTCGCCCAGATGGGCCGTGTTTCCGTTGACCCGGACACGGCCCTCCTCGATCCATTTTTCTGCCTGCCTCCGGGAGCAAAGGCCCCTCGAGGCAATGATTTTTTGCAAGCGCTCCATCATGTTCCTCCAAACAGACGTGAAAGCCACGTCCCTTCTTTCTCTTTCGTTTCTTCCAGAGCATGGCCCCAGACCAGCGGGATCTCCCCGACGACCTGTCCCGACAGCACCACATAGGCGCTCCCCTCCTCCGCGCCGCCCTTCACCGGGGCGTAGCTGAAATACCGGGGACTCAGGACGATCTCCATCTCCTCCCCCGCCGCCATGGCGTAGGAGAAGCTCTCTGCGGCAACCAGGGGCACATGGGTCCCGTCGCCGCCCAGGATGTGCCGGTAGCCCAGGACCTCGCCCTCGGACACCAGCTCCCGGACCTCGAAATCCGCGAAGCCCCGCTCCAGCAGGGTCTTGTGGTCATTCCAGTCGTCCGGGGCGTTGATGGTGACGCAGATGAGCCTGCGCCCGTTCCGGGCCGCACTGGAAACCAGGATCCGTCCGGCGGCTCTGGTGTAGCCGGTCTTGATCCCCTCGCAGCCGGGCAGCTGCCACAGCAATTTATTGTGGTTCGTCAGCACCCGCTCCCCCACCGTCACCGACTTCGCGCCCACGGTCCGGGCGAAAATGGGATCTTCCATGGCGCAGGCCGCAAGCACGGCTAGATCCCGGGCCGTGGAATAGTGGTCCGGGGCATCCAGCCCGTGGGGATTGACGAAATGGGTCCCGTTCAGCCCCAGCTCCCGGGCCTTGTCGTTCATCAGCCCGGCAAATCCCTCCACGGTGCCGCCGCAGTAGATGGCAAGGGCCGCCGCGGCGTCATTGCCGCTGCGCAGCATCAGGCCGTAGAGCAGCTCCTGGACCGTCAGGACCTCGCCCTCGATCAGATACATGGAGCTGCCCTCGATGCCCACAGCCTCCGCCGGGATCCGCACCCGGTCCAGCACGTTGCAGTGCTGGCAGACGACCAGCGCCGTCATGATCTTGGTGGTGCTGGCGATCAGGCTCCGCTCATCGGCATGTTTTTCATACAGGACCCGTCCCCCGGCGGTATCCAGCACGATGGCCTTCTGGGCCGAAACAGCAGACACGGGGGACGTAAAAAGGACGGCGGCCACAAGGATCGCCGCCGTCCGAAGAAGCAATTTGTTCATATCCTCACCCGGGGTTAGGATGCCCCGGATTTCAGAAATCATACAACTCATGGCCCCCTCTGAGAGGGGGCTGTCGGCGATAGCCGACTGGGGGAGTGTCGTATCAATGGAAGGACACTCCCTCCACCACTGCGTGGTCCCCCTCCCTCTAAGAGGGAGGCAAGGATTATTCAGCTTTCTCTGCGTTCTTCTTGTCGAGGAACGCGGACACCTTGTCCAGCAGGTCGGGGATCATCTCCACGATCCGCTCGGGGGTGGTGCTGGGTGCAGAGGCCACGGGCAGCATCCGCACAGTGCCGTCCTTGACGATCAGGAAGGCGATGGGGCTGACCTTGACGCCGCCGCCCACGCCGCCGCCGAAGGGCAGCTCTGCGTTGGGATTCTTATTGGCGAAGTCGCTTCCGCCGCCGCCGAAGCCCACGCTGACCTTGGACACGGGGATGATGGTCACGCCGTCGGGGGTGGTGATGGGATTACCGATGACGGAGTTCACATCCACCATCTCACGGATCTTTGCAATGGTATTTTCCAGCATGTTGGGTAAATTCTGACTCATAGATCAGCACCGCCTTCTTGTTGTTTTTTGATTTTCAGGAATGTGGTAAGGGCCCGGACGCCGTAGCGCACGGCGATGGAGAGGATCCGTCCCAGGGTGATGGTCAGATCCAGCCGGGCAACGATCACGGTTTCGGATGCGGCAAAGTCGCAGTCAACATGGACGTCCCGCTTTTTGATGACCAGAAAACGCTCCAGCTGGGCGATCAGACCCGCCAGGGATGCGTTCATCCGGCCGTAATTGATGGCCAGGTCGCAGGGATCGTCAGCCGCCATGGTCATGTGCAGCTTCAGGTGATTCACCCGGAGCTTCAGCCGCAGATCGTTCAGCAGGTCCAGCGCCACCCGGACCAGGGGCAGGAAGTCTGTCCAGGAGCCGCCGTTGTCGAATTTGGGGGCCGGCTTTTTCTCTGGTGCCGGAGCAGCCGCCCCTTCGGCGGGCTCTTTTTTCTTTTTCGGCTTGGCTTCCTTCTTCGGCTTGGCCTTTCCGGACTTCTGTTTCTTCGGCTTCTTTTTCAGGGGGAAGACCTGGATCTTCAAAGGTCCCGCCACGACCCGGACCCGGGGGCCCTCGGCGTCGTAGAGGACCGACGCGCCCAGGGGCAGGATCGCCAGAAGGAAGAGGATGACGAAGGTAATGATCCAGCCCATCAGCGCTCCTCCTTCTGCTCCGCCTCGGCAGTCTCGCCGAAGCTGACCCGCTCGATCTCCGGCAGCTCGTCCAGGGAGTTCAGGCCGAAGGTCCGGAGGAAATCGGGCGTTGTGGCATACTGGATGGGCCGTCCGGGAACGTTCAGCCGTCCGGCCTCGCAGATGAGCTTCTTGTTCATCAGGGCGGATATGGAGTAGCTGGAGTCCACGCCCCGGATCTGCTCCACCATGGCCTTCGTCGCCGGCTGGTAATAGGCGATGATGGTCAGGCTTTCCAGCTGAGCACCGGAGAGCTTCGGGGGCTTCCGTGTCTCCAGGGCCTTGGTCACGTAATCGGCCATCTCGCCGGAGGACACCATCTGAAAGGCTCCCTCCAGCCGGACGATCCGCACGCCCCGGCGCTCAAAGGCGTAGGTATCGGCCAGGGCCTGGGCCGCCCGGAGGACCTCCACAGGGTCCGTCTCCAGGGCATGGGCCAGCCGGGCCGTCTCCACCGGCTCACCGGCGGCAAAGAGGATGGCCTCAATGGCACGCTGCAATTGTTCAAACTCCATCGGGCTCCTCCTTTCGTTTTTCCTCCGGCACCTCGATCAGCCGGACATTGGGATCCTCTCCGTTGACGTCGTCCTCCAGCGTCACGGAGTTGGTCTTGCACAGCTCCAGCACCGCCAGGAAGGTGGCGACGATCTCCGACCGGGACCGGTTGCCCCGGAACAGGCTTTTCAGCCGCAGGATCCCGTACTGGATCAGACGTCGCAGGACCTGGGCCGCCTTTTTGCCCACCGGGTACGGCTCCTTGCCCACGATTCCCCGGAAATTCACCGTGGGCGGCGGCAGCATCCGGGCGCTGCGCTCGGTGATGGCGTCCAGAGCCTTCAGCAGGTCCTCGGGCACATGCTTATACCGGTAGGTCCGGTCCCGCTTCAAGGGTTCCGGCTGCTTGGTGAAGGTATTGCGGCCGATCTCGTTGCGGGGCTCCAGGAACATGACCGCCTTGCGGATCTGTTCCATTGCATCCTTCCGCTCGCGCTCGGCCAGGGATTTTCGCAGGGATTCCAGCTCGCTCTCGGCCTCCAGACGCTCGGCTTCACTCAAAAGCATCTTGGTCTTGATGAGCATCAGATGGGACGCCATAGTGATGAATTCGCTTGCGATCTCCATATCCAGCCGCTTCATCTCGTCTAAGTATGCGGTATATTGCTCCAGGATGGCCGTGATGGACACATCCTTGATCTCGATCTTATTTTTGCTCAGCAGCTCGAAAATGACATCCAGGGGACCCTCAAAGTCCTCCATCTCCTCCGTTTTGGTGCGGATGATGCCCTCGAGATGGTATTTTGGTTCTGTCATGGAACCTCCTAGAAATAGAAGGATTGGATCAGGTCGAAGGCCCAGGCCCCCACCGGCTCCGTCAGTCCTGCGACCCAGCCCCGCATCAGGCCCAGGGGGCCGTCCAGCACGCCGGTCATCAGCAGCACCACCAGCGCGATCATGCCGTAGCGCTCGTAGCGCATCAGCTGCCAGTAAAGCCGTTCGGGCAGGATGGCGAACAGCACCTTGCTTCCGTCCAGGGGCGGGATGGGCAGCAGATTGAACACCGCCAGGCCCTCACTGAGCATGGCCGCGGTCATGAAAAAGACCGTCAGATAATAAAGCCATTCCGCCTCGGTCAGATAGTAATAGAACAGAGAAACACCGTAGCAGCCGGTCAGCACAAAGGCCAGCAGGATGTTGCTGACGGGTCCGGCCAGAGCCGTGACCGCCATACCGGCCTTGGGATTCCTGAAGTAACGCGGGTCGATGGGCACGGGCTTGGCCCAGCCAAACCGGGCGATGACCAGCATGGCAAGGCCCACGGGATCCACATGCCGCAGCGGATTCAGGCTCAGCCGTCCCATCCGTCTGGCGGTGGGATCACCCATGGCCAGGGCCGCCAGGCCGTGGCACGTCTCATGGAAGGTGATGCAAAGCACTGCGGCAGCGGCGGTGATCAGAAGGCCCCAGATGCGGCCCCATTCCAGCTGTGCTGCCCAGGCGGCAATGCTGTCCATATACTCCCTCCATTCTGACACATATTCCAACATATTATAGCATCCAAATCGCGGCCGCGCAAGGGCTTCAGCAAAAAAACCAAATTCACCGGAAATCTTGCATTTTCCGTCGGAGTATGCTATGATGACCCTACGAATACGAACGCAACGGAGGAATCCCCATGGCCCAGAGAAAACGCAGATCCCGCAATTCTTTCAGACAATTCGAACGGCTGCTGACCCGGGTGATCCTGGGGACGCTGGTCCTGTTCCTGATGATGCTGGCCGCTGCGGCGGGCGGCATCGGCTGGCTCAAGTGGCTGTTGGCCATCACCGTGCTGCTCCTCTGCGCTGCGGGCACGGCCCTGCTGGTGCTGAAGCAGGAGCATAAGCGCCGCAGAAGCTGGTGGCTGCTGGCCTCCTTCGCAGGACTGCTGACCTGTACCCTGGTATCGCTGATCGTCGGCTTCCCCGCACCTCCTGTATCATAAAAAATACGGACCGCTTTCGGCGGTCCGTATTTTATCTCTTATTCATCTGCATCGATGATTCGGCTGTCGCCGGGGATATGCTTTCTGCCCCTGATGCTGCCGGCAAGCTCGGCCGCACCACACAGGACCATGACGATGCCCGCAACGGTCAGCACCAGTCTGGACACACTCATGGGCGACAGGATCAGCCGGACACCCACGATCAGCTCCAGCACTGCCAGCACCATACCCGGCACCCAGAATCCGCCGCTGCGCTTGATCCACTTCGCCCGGGTCACACCTTTCCAGCCCTGACGCAGGGCCAGGACTCCCAGCAGCAAGCCCAGCAGCGAGGCGATCATCAGCGGGTTCCGGTGCAGCCATGCGCCGATCACCAGAAAAATCGCACCCTGCAGGATCGACCCGATATCCGGACCACCCAGGAAGCCGCCCACCAGCATGCCCACGCCCATGGCAATGATCACCCAGCCCAGGACCGCCGACGCCAGCAAGGAAGCGCTGTCCGGATAGATGGCCAGGACCGCACCGAGGACGATCATCAGGATGGATCCGGTCTGGGTCTTCAGAAGGGCTTTCCAACCGATTTTATTCATCTGCACCACTCCTTTTCTTTCATCCATCATACCCTTTTCTTCCACCAGCGTCAATGTCCGGGGGCAAATATTTACGCATCCTTCACATTTTCCCGCATAAGCTTGCTGAGAAGGAGGGATGCGTATGTCTGCACAGCTGCCGCAGGCCCCGGGGAAGCTGACTCTGGACGCAAGAAAAAAGCTGACCCTGACCGGTGCCCGGGAGGTGGTCCGCTTTGACGAGGAGCTGGTGGAGCTGAACACGGATCTGGGGGCCCTGACCATCGAGGGCCGGGAGCTGAAGCTCAAATGCCTGAGTCTGGATGACGGCACCGTGGTGGTGGAGGGGCACCTGACCGGCCTGCACTACGAAGAGCCCCGACAGCGGAAGGGGCTGTGGCGTTGAATCCCGGACTTGTCTGGCAGCGGCTCCTGGGCTGTCTGCTCTGCGGCATGCTGCTGGGTCCCGCCGCCGATGCCCTGCGGCCCCTGCACCGGCGGTTTCCGGTGCTGACCCAGCTCCTCCTGTCTGCACAGCTGACGGTCTGCTGGCTCTACACCTCCTTCGGCCTTTGCCGAGGGGACCTGCGGCTGGGCTATTATCTGGCCGCTCTGGCGGGCTTCTGCCTGTGGGAACGGAGCTTCGGGACCGCAGTCGGAGCGTTCTTCGACAGATTTTGGCATTTTGCGGTATTTCCGGCTAAATGTCTCCGAAAAATTTTTCGTAAAAACGCAAATTTCCTCTTTGCAAGATGGAAAAAATGGAGTACAATAGAAATCAGTAATCGCCTGGTCCGCAGGCGCAGAACCGGAGGACCTTCCCATGACCAACATCCGCAGCTTTCTCAGCAAAACACAGCTCCAGTACCGGCGCACCCCCACCCTGCACAAGGTCGTGGTGGCGGCGGCCATTGTGCTGTCTTCCGTGACGCTGTTCACGCTGCGGCTGGTCCAGTGGGAGTCCGAGGAACAGGCGGCCGATCTTCGGTCCCAGGTCGCTGCCATGGAGCAGCGGATCGACGAGCTGCGCGGCGATATCGACGAGCTGGGCACCGCAGACTCCATCCGGGAGATCGCCCGGGAGGAGCTGGGTCTGGTGGACCCGGATACCATCATCATTGAAGATGCACACTAATCATGGAGGAAACGAATAACAGTATGGAGTTAACCGTGGGAGCTGTCCTCGAGGGCAAGGTAAAATCGATCACCAATTTCGGCGCATTCATCGCGCTTCCCGACAACAAGACCGGCATGGTACATATCTCTGAGATCGCCAATGCCTACGTCAGCGACATCCGCCAGCATCTGACCGAGGGTCAGGATGTGAAGGTCATGGTCATTGCTGTGGACCAGGGCAAGATCAACCTGTCCATCAAGCGTCTGGAGCCCAAGCCCCAGCCCAGCGGACGTCCCAATTTCCGCCGGGAGGGCGGCGATAACCGGGACCGCAATGGCGACCGCGGCAATTTCCGCAGCCAGGCCCCCTCCAATCCCCGTCCCGCACCTGCCCGGGCCGCTGCGCCCGTCCCCCCTCCCGCTCCCAAGACCAAGGATCAGCAGTTCGAGGACATGATGAAGGCGTTTATGTCTGAATCCGACGCCAAGCTCTCCGGCATCCGGGCTGACCACCGGGCCAAGAGCCGCAGACGCTAATAAAATACAGGGCTGCTCATGCAGCCCTTGTTTTGCGTTATCATCCCTTTGGCCCCCTCTCTGAGGTGACTGAGGGAGTGTCGTTCCATTGTTTTGACACTCCCTCTGAGAGGGAGGCAGGAAAGGAGGACCCCTATGGCAAATGTCATCATCACCGGCGGCTCCCGGGGCATCGGTGCCGCCTGCGTGCGCCGGTTCGCCCGACGGGGCGACCGGGTCTGGTTCCTGTATGAGAAGGAACACGACGCCGCCCGGGCCATCGCGGCTGAAACGGGTGCAACGGCCATCTGCGCCGACGTCGCGGACGGCGAGGCTGTCCGGGCCGCCTTCCGGCAGATCCCGGATGTGGACATCCTGGTCTGCAACGCCGGCATCTCGATCCCGGGGCTCATGAGCATGCTCCCGGAGGAGAGCTGGGACCGGCTCTTCGACGTCAATGTCAAGGGCGTCTACCACTGCATCAACGCCGCCATGTCCGCGTTCCTGCGGAAGCAGGCCGGCTCTGTCGTGACGGTCAGCTCCATGTGGGGCGTCACCGGCGGCAGCTGCGAAGCCGCCTACTCCGCCACCAAGGGGGCCGTCATCGCCCTGAGCAAGGCCCTGGCCAAGGAGCTGGGCCCCAGCGGCATCCGGGTCAACTGCGTTGCCCCCGGCGTGATCCTGACGGACATGTGCGCGGATATCGACCCAGAGATCCTGGAGGAGCTGCGCCAGGAATCCCCCATCGGCATGAACGGACGGCCCGAGGATGTGGCCGCCGCCATCGAATATTTAGCCGACGCCCCCTTCGTCACCGGCCAGGTGCTGGGGGTCAACGGCGGCTTCGTCATTTAATTAAGGAGGAACTACCAATGAAAATTTCCATCGCTTGTGATCACGGTGCATTTGAGATGAAGGAGGCCGTCAAGGCTCACCTGACCGGCAAGGGCTATGAGGTCGTGGACTTCGGCTGCCACTCCCTGGCCAGCTGCGACTACCCTGACATGATTGCCCCCGCCGCCCAGGCTGTCGCCAACGGCGAGTGCGAGAAGGGCATCGTCCTCTGCACCACCGGCATCGGCGCTTCCATCGCCGCCAATAAGGTCAAGGGCGTCCGCTGCGCCCTGCTCCACGAGACCTGGTCCGCCAAAATGACCCGGCTCCACAACGACACCAACGTCATGGCCCTGGGTGCCGGCGTTGTCGGCAAAAACCTGGCTCTGGAGATCGTGGACACCTGGCTGGGCACCGAATTCTCCGGTGACGAGCGCCACCAGCGCCGCATCGACAAGATGATGGCCCTGGAAAACTGAACGATCAGCCGCGGATGCAAGTCCGCGGCTTTTTTCCGCATTGCGCAAATAGGGACTGGACGAATATGGAAAAAGGTGCTATACTGATACTGCATTATATAAAAAAGGAGAGATAACTCATGTTTTGCAGCAAATGTGGTCATCCTGTGGATGACGGCGCAGCAGTCTGCGGCAACTGCGGCAGCGCTGTTGAGAATCCCGGCATTTCCGACGGCGGCATCGTTGCTCCCAAGGGCAAGACGGTGATCAACTTCCGGGATCCCAAGACTATCGGCATCGTCGCCGGCGCAGTGGCAGTTTTCCTGCTGCTGTTCCTGGTATTCGGCGGTCAGAGCTACAAGAGTGCAGTCAACAACATGCTTGACGGCATCTTCGACGGCAATGGCAACAAGATCATGAAGGCCCTGCCCGACGAGGTCATCGAAGCCATGGCCGACGAGTCCGGCATGTCCAAGCGGGAAATGGCCGATTACCTGGAGGATACCCTCGGCGAGATGGTAGAGGAGCTTGAGTACTATGTCGGCGATGACTGGTCCGTCTCCCACAAGATCACCGGCACCCGCAACTACGACCTGTCCGATATGCGCTACATCCGGGAGGATTACGAGGAGATCGGCATCGAGATCAAGGAAGCCAAGATCGTGGAGGTCGAGCTGACCATCAAGGCCTTCGGCATGTCCGAAACCACTGACATGGAAATCGGCGTCATCAAGGTCGGCGGCTCCTGGTATGTCGATGTCCAGAATTCCGACATGGATATGTTCTATTGATCCACATACACATCCATAAAGCGTGGGCCTGCGGTTTTCCGCAGGCCCGATTTTTTATTTTCTTCTGTCTGCTTCGATCAGCAGCTTCAGGGCCTCGATGCCCACCTTGATGGCACCGGAGGTGTCCTCGGTCATGTCCTGGTCCATTCCGGCGGCCTCCCGCTCCTGGTTCCAGATGACGTGGAAGCAGCTGCCGCAGCGGACCTTCAGGGCGTCGGCGACCACAAACAGGGCCGCAGACTCCATCTCGCTGGCCTTGACGCCCAGACGCTTCCAGCTGTCCCACTTCTGGAGCAGGTCATAGTGGACGGGGCTCTTGGCGGGGCTGTGCTGGCCGTAGAAGGAATCCTTGCACTGGACCACGCCCACATGGCTGCGGTAGCCCAGGTTGTCGGCTGCCTGCTTCAGGGCGCAGGTGATGCCGAAATCGGGCACGGCGGGGTACTCGATGGGGGCGTACTCCAGGGAGGTATGCTCATAGCGGATGGCGCCGTTGGCGATGACCACATCGCCGCTGCGGACGTCCAGATCGATGCCGCCGCAGGTGCCCACCCGGATAAAGGTGTCCGCGCCGATGGCCGCCAGCTCCTCCATGGCGATGGAGGCAGAGGGGCCGCCGATGCCGGTGGAGCAGACGGAAACCTTCTCGCCCAGCAGATAGCCGGTGTAGATGTTGTATTCCCGGTTCATGCCGATGTGAACGGGATTATCAAAATGCGCCGCGATGGACTCGCACCGCCCGGGATCTCCGGGCAGGAACACATAGCGACCCACGTCGCCCTCCCTGCAGCGGATGTGAAACTGCATGCCGATGTCTTGCATAGAATTCACCCTTTCGTCAGATTGAATAAAAACAGTATAACATAACACCGGGCATTTTGCAAGTTTTATCCACACAATTCGTAGGGCACGCATGAAATGCGTGCCCTACGGTGTTTATTTGCAATAGTTCTCCATCACCAGATGGATGCTGTCCTTCTCCTTCAGGGAAAGCTGGCGGTATTGATTGACGAGCCGAATTTCATCGGCATTGAGTTTGAAGACCGGGACTCCCTCATGCTCCCCCCGTGCTTCGCTGTGACCGATCAGGAAGTCCACGGAGGTGTGGAAGAAGTCGGCGATCTGGATCAAGGTCACAATGTCAGGTTGTGTCTGGTGGTTTTCATATTTGTTTACGGACTGCTGGGATATTCCGATTGCATCAGCCAGCTTCTGCTGACTGATTCCATGGGATTCCCGTAACATTCTTAAGTTTTTGATCATATTATCACCCTCAGGTATTATGATAACAACCAGAGGGTGTTATTGATAAATTCTCTCTTTAGTTATTGACAACCACTATTAGTTGTTGCTATAATGATTTCACAACCAGACAGAAAGGAATGATCCCCATGAGCTGCAAATACTACTACATGGATGGATATGATTACCATTGCGGAAAGTGCGACAAAGATGTAAACAGCGACTGGTATTACAAATACTGTCGAAATTGGGATTACGATGACTGTCCTGTTTACAGAGGTAAGATGAGAGAACCAGCTGGTAATGATTCCTCTGAAGGCTGCTTCCTGACCTCCGCCTGCACCGCTGCCCGCGGTCTGCCCGATGACTGCCATGAGCTGACGGTCCTCCGCGATTTCCGGGATAACTGGCTGAAGCAGCACCCCAATGGTGTGACCCTGATCGCTCATTATTACGAAGTGGCCCCCAGGATCGTGGAAGCCATCGACAAACTGGAGAACCGGCTGGAGATCTGGGATGGGGTTTACCGCGAGATGGTGGTGCCCTGCGTGAAGATGATCGAGATGGGGCGGTATTTGGAGGCGCTGGAACTATATCGAACTCATACACTGAAGTTGGAAATAATTTACTAAAAAGGAGTTCTTATAATGGGTCTGTTTGACAAATTATTTGGTGCTAACAAGCAGGCATCAACCACCATCGACGTCGAACACGAATATGCCGATATTTTGAACGCTATTGAGTGCTTAGCCAAAGCAGGTGCGGAGTTTGGTAAGTATGAGTTTTTCATGTATGTTCAGTGTCAAAAAAATCGTATTGTTGTCAATCTAAAAGTCGGCTTTGGAGATCATCTGCAATGGTTGCGAAATAATCCTGATTGTTTACCAATTGTGCTTGAGCGTGCAAATATCACTAAGAACGACTACGATTTCTTTATGAATTCACTTCAAATCAAGCACGAGGACGCAAGACATGACGTTGGTGAAGCACTGTTCTACGATGATATCAAGAGTCCCAAACACATTCCCGCTCTTTTCGACGCCTTAAAGAAACGGCTAACAACCGTCCCCAACACTTCTCATATCATCGATGATAGTATCTATAGCATCAGTCTGCATGACGACTGATTTTTCACCCCCGGAGCAATCCGGGGGCATTTCATTCCTCCACTGTCATTCCGAGACCGCAGGCAGTGGGAATCTCCTGATACAATGCGCAAATTTGCTGTGCAGCAGCAGGAGATTGCCACGCCCTTGCGGGCTCGCAATGACGGTGGTTTTTGGTGGCTGGTGCTTCTGTTTTGGCTGGGCAATCGCGGGACCTGGTCGGCGGGGTCATGACCCCGCCCTACAGAAAATATAGGGAACGGCCTATGTGCCGTTCCCCGGTGCGGATGTGAAAAGGGAACGGCACGGTGGCCGTTCCCTACATTCATTTTTAGAACAGACTCACCTGCGATGTGTCCGGCAGGTCGCCGAAGGCACCTGCGTCCTTGAGCATCTGGACGTGGGTCTTCGACACCTTGGGGCAGGCGGCGGTGACCTCCTCGATGGAGATGAAGTGCTTGCCCTTTCTGCCCTCCATCAGGTCGATGGCGGCATTTTCGCCCAGGCCGGAGATGGAGACGAAGGGTGGCAGGATCTTATCGTCCTTGATGAGGAATTTCGTCGCGTGGCTCTCGTACAGGTCGATGGGGGCGAACTCGAAGCCCCGGAGGTAGAATTCGTAGACGACCTCCAAGGTGGTCAGCAG
>JAFQSI010000196.1 GCA_017409645.1 Oscillospiraceae bacterium
CCGGGTGAATCTGCCCATGACCCTGGTGGAGGTGGCCATGGAGATCGGCATGGAGATGCCCCAGATCAACGGCCAGGACGCCCTGAAGGGCGTGGATCTGAACAAGGTCCTGCGTCTGGTCCGGGAGGGCCTGGTGGGCAACCTGGTGGAGGTCGACTCCGCCGACGGCGACAAGGTCCGCGTTTTCGTGGAGTAAGCCCATGCTCGTAAAAGTCCGGTCCACGGATGGACCAAATCTCACCATCCCCATCCCCACGGGGCTTTTCTGCAATCGGCTTACCGCCGGCATCGCCGCCAAGGCCATGGCCCAGAACGGAATGACCATCACGCCGGAGCAGCTGCGGAAGCTGTTCCGCTGTCTCCGGGACTGCAAGCGCCGCTTCCCCGACTGGGTCGTCACCGAGGTGGAAAGCGCCGACGGGGACTATGTCTATGTAAAGCTTTAACTCTGTAGGGCGCTTTCTGACCCCGCCGAGCAGGTTGAACGATTGACCTGTCCCAACAGAAGAACCAGCTTCAAGTCACTTTGTCATTGCGAGGGCCAAAGGCCCGTGGCAATCCGCATCCCCTGCGATGCGAAGCATCGCCCGCTCCCAGAGGGAGCGGAAGAGAACGGATTGCCACGTCGCTTCGCTCCTCGCAATGACGTGTTCTATTTCAGAGGAGAGAAAACCATGCCCAACATCATCGAGATCACCGATTTTTCCGACCCGGCGCTGGATATCTACGCCCGGAGGACCGAAAACCAGCTGCTCAACCGGGAACATCCCGAGGAGGGCATCTTCATCGCCGAGAGCCCGAAGGTGGTGGAGCGGGCCCTGGACGCAGGCTTCGAGCCGGTGTCGGTGCTGGTGGAAAAGCGGCACATCGACGGCGAAGCCCGGGAGATCCTCGCCCGGTGCGGCGGTGTGCCCGTTTACACCGCGGAATTCGATGTTCTGACCCAGCTCACGGGCTTCCGGCTGACCCGGGGCGTGCTGTGCGCCATGCGCAGAAAGGCCCTGCCCGGCATGGAGGAGATCCTCCGGGGCTGCACCCGGATCGCGGTGCTGGAAAATGTGATGAACCCCACCAATGTGGGGGCCATCTTCCGCAGCGCGGCGGCCCTGGGCATGGACGCGGTGCTGCTGACCCCCGGCTCCAGCAATCCCCTGTACCGCCGCAGCATCCGGGTCAGCATGGGCACGGTCTTCCAGGTCCCCTGGACCTTTGCGCCCGAAAACTGGCAGGAGCAGCTCAAAAAACTGGGCTTCGCCACGGCGGCCCTGGCCCTGCGGGACGATACCCGCTCCATCCGGGATGAGCGGCTGGCCAGAGAAGAAAAGCTGGCCCTGGTCCTGGGCACCGAGGGGGACGGCCTGGCCGACGCCACCATCGCCGATTGCGACTACACCGTCAAGATCCCCATGACCCACGGCGTCGACTCTTTGAACGTGGCCGCCGCCAGCGCCGTGGCCTTCTTCCAGCTGGGCAACAGCTGAAGTGCAGGATCAATTGCACGCTGGGGCGGGGGCATGCCCCTGCCTTACAGGTTATTAACGCAGGGGAAAGCATACAAGGGAGGATGCCCAGAAGGCATCCTCCCTTGCTTGATGTGGGGCACCCGTTATGCCAGCAGAACATCGGGGCCGCACAGGGTCACCAGCACCGCGCCCACGGCGATCAGGACCACCGTCATAACGGCGTAGATCACGGCCTTTTTGGTCAGCCACTTTCCTTCGTGGGGGTATACGTACCAGGGCTCCCTGGGATCATAGCCGAGCTGAACACGGTCGCCCACGGCGTAGTCATTGCGGAAGGCACCGTAGGGGCAGGAGGCGGTGACGGTATTGCCGTCAGCGGTGACAAACTGGTAGATGGGGAACCAGCAATCGAAGCGGATCTCGTTCCAGATCATGAACCGCCACTGCCAGCTGCCGCCGATGCCGGGCTCCCGGGTGCCTGCGCTGCCCATGCCCGCCCGGGCGAAGCGGCCGTCGAAGCCATGCTCCTCCAGAACGGCGATGACGCTGCCGGTGGTCTGGCCCTGCATCTTCTTTGCCCGGCGGGTACAGGTGCCGTAGCGGATGGACATGACGCCGGGGAACAGGCTGACCCACAGCATCAGCAGACCGCCCACGAAGCCGATGGTGGGCCAGGACATCTTCCAGGCGCCGATCCCCCGGGAGAAGCCCACATAGTGCAGCCACAGCACCGTTCCCGCGATGCCGAGGACGCTGAGCGTGATGAAGAAGCCCCGGCGGGAGCCCTTGTCCGTATTCACCTTTCGGTCCTCCACCGCCGGCCGCAGGGCCTCGGCCAGCCGGTTAGGGTTTCCCATTTCCTCCGTGTCCAGCCGGTTCAGCACCTCCTGGACCCGCTCCCGGAACTCCACCTCGATCTCCAGTGCCTCCCGCTTGCTCTGGATCAGCTCCGGCAGCCGGTTCGGCTCCCGCTGGATCACGGAGATCTCAAAGATGCTGAAGCCCGCCTTGCGGAAGATGGAGATCTTCTCCAGCTCACGGACGTGGGCCTCGGTGAAGTCGTAGGAGTTGCGGTGGGTGGTCTGCTCGACGTTGGGCGTCACCAGTCCGTTGTCCACATAGACCCGGATGGCCTTTTCCGTCAGGCCCGTGCGCTTTGCCACTTCTCCGATTTTCATGTTTTTTCCCTCCTTGTTTTGGGTTTGTACCCGAATTTTACACTCTGCCCCAGGGTAATTGTCAATATCTTTTTCAAAATTCCCTGGGAATTTGAAAGAGATTTGAGAGTGAAGAGTGGAGAGTGAAGATCGCCCCCAAAATCTCCACTCTCCACTCTTAAATCTCCAATCTTTTTTCAAAAAGTCCTTGACTTTTCCTGGATTTCTGATAAAATAAAATGGTCTGCGAACGCGGACGACTCTTTGCTCACAACGAGGTTGTGGGCCATCAAGACCATAAGGAGGTGCAAACAACATGGCTAAGATCACCGGTAAGTATGAGGTGCTTTACATCATCAACCCCACCCTGGGCGAGGAGAGCATCGCAGCACTTGTGGAAAAGTTCAAGGCAATGGTGGAAGCGGAGGGTACTCTGACCAACATTGACGAGTGGGGCAAGCGTCGCCTGGCCTACCTGGTCAACGACCTGGCCGAGGGCTACTACGTTCTGATGAACTTCGAGTCCAAGCCCGAGTTCCCCGCTGAGCTGGAGCGCGTTATGAAGATCACCGAAGGTGTCATGCGCTGCCTGACCACTGTCGTGGAGGAGTAATCCATGCTCAACCACATTGCAATCATGGGTCGGCTGACCCGTGACCCCGAGCTTCGCCGTACCGGCAGCGGCCTTGCCGTTGCCAGCTTCACCGTTGCTGTCGACCGCGATTTCGGCAAGAACGAGAACGGCGAAAAAGAGACTGATTTCATCGACTGCGTCGCCTGGCGCAATACTGCGGAATTCGTTTCCAAGTATGCTTCCAAGGGCCGCATGGTGGCAGTCTCCGGCCGGCTGCAGATCCGCAGCTGGACCGACAAGGACGGAAACAAGCGCCGCACCGCTGAGGTCGTTGCAGACAATGTCTACTTCGGCGACAGCAGACGGGATGCCGAGGGCGGCAACGCCTATGGCGGCAATTCCTACGGCGGCGGCAACAGCTACGGCGGCAACCGCGGCGGCTACAACGGCGGTAATTCCTACGGCCAGCAGCAGCCCACCGGCGGCTTCGGCGGCTACGCCCAGCCCGCCTCCGCTCCCGCATCCGACTTCGCGATGCTGGAGGACGACGACGCCCAGCTCCCGTTCTAACAAATCTGAACTTTTCTACTAACTTACAAGGAGGGAAATCCCATGGCTGAACAGCGTATGCGTCCCCGTAAGCGCAAGAAGGTTTGTTCCTTCTGCGTGGACAAGGTGACCGTCATCGACTACAAGGACACTGCCAAGCTGCGCCGTTACCTGTCCGAGCGCGGCAAGATCCTGCCCCGCCGTACCACCGGTACCTGTGCTGCCCACCAGCGCCACCTGACCACCGCCATCAAGCGCGCCCGTCAGATCGCTCTGCTGCCCTACGTGGCTGACTAATGCACGAATCACACCCCGAAGACTGCGGTCTTTGGGGTGTTTTTTTACGGCGTTCCCTACAGTATCTAACACAAGGAGAGAAAGATATGAACAGAAAGAAGCTCCTCCCCCTCATCGCACTGGTGCTGGTCGTCGCCCTGACCGGCTGCGCCGCCATCCAGGGCTACTTCAACAAGCTCACCGGCTCTCTCTTCGGCAAGGGCTACACCATCACCCAGTACGACGACTACGGCAACCTGGTCTTCACCGTCGACGGCGACAAGGTCACCATGGACTGTGAGACGGATGAGGACGGCGAGGTCACCAGCTACATCGACATCACCATCGACGGCGACAGCTGGAAGCATGTGGGCTCCACCCTGGTCTTTGCCCAGAAGGGCGTGGATCTGATCACCGATTTCCAGCTCCCCGCCGACATGGACAGCACCGGCCACTCCACGGGACTGATGGCCGTGGACCGGAAGATCAACCACTACGCCAACCTGATCGGCAAGGATCTGGTGGTCCTCGTCTCCAGCCAAAACGGCACCCCCATCTGCCTGTTCCAGGGCGACGACTGCTCCATCGAGATCCCCGCGGACCTGCCCAAGACCACCCTGGTCCACATCGACGGCAAGATGGTCTACGTCCACCGGGCCAATGTGGACATCATCCCCGCAGAA
>JAFQSI010000197.1 GCA_017409645.1 Oscillospiraceae bacterium
CCAGGATGATGTCCGCCCTGCCGTCCGGATGCAGTCGGTGGACCCTTACGATTTGTTCCATATCATTCCTCCGGGGCTGTGGGTTCCGGTGTGACCTGAACGGAGATGCTGTAGCTGCCCACCTCTCCAAGGCTTTCATAGCTGACGGGGAAGCGGATGATCGGCTCCACCGCGGCGGTGTTCTCCACCCCAGCCAGATCCACCTGAACGATGATGTCCGTGGCGCCCAGCCGCTGGATCTCCGATTTCAGGCCCCGGACCGTGATGATCAGCTGCTTCGTCAGGGGCTCCCAGGTCATACCCGGAGCCAGATTCAGGGCTTCGAACTCAGACACGGTGAATTCCCGGGTCGCGAGCTTCGGGAAGCTGATGGAAACCGCCGCCGTGGGCAGGTTGCTGACATTGTTCACGCCCTCGGGCAGATTGATTTCAAATTCCATCACCGTATCCTCGGTGATCTGGGACAGGTCGATGGTGCCCAGATTCAGCTCCGACAGGGCATTGAGCGCCGTCTCGCTGCCGGAGACGCTGATCTCCTTCGGCTCGATCTGGACCGTGGTGGTATCCTCCGTTGCGCCGCCGCCGTCGACCAGGGTGACCTTCAGGGGGATCTTCTTGACCATGCTCACCGGCAGATAGACCTTCACCTCCGAGACGTTGGTGGTGATCCAGGCGGCGTCCACGGGTGTATTCTTCTTGTCCTGCAGCACATAGCGGCAGCTTTCATAGATCGTCTCCGTGCGGCCCTCGCAGTCGATGGTGATGGCCGCATGGTCGATCTGATCCACCACGCTCTCCGGGCCGCTGATCTCCACGACACTGTGGTCCAGCTCCACGGCGGCGTTGTCCTTGATGTAATTGGCGGGGACATCACCCTCCAGATTCACCTGGACCGGGATCTCCTTGGTCTTCCGTCTGGCCACGATCAGCGTCACCCGGTCCGGGTCCCGCTCAGCGGAGACAGCGCCGGTGGGCACATCGCCGGGATAGATGATGCTGTAGGTCAGATTGTGTTCTCCGGGCTCGTTGATGTCGGAGAGGTCTGCCACCACCTGGATGTTGCCGGAGTTGATCTTGCTGACGTCCTGGCGGCTTCCGTGGACCTTCAGGTCGACCACATATTCCTCCTCGCTCAGCAGCATCAGCTGCCGCTCGCTGAGTCTGGTCTTTCCCTCCAGCGCCACGGGGATATTGTAAAAGGTCTGCTCATAGTCCGTATTGACATAGGTCCGGACATACATCCACAGTCCCAGCGCGATCACAAAGGACAGCAGAAGCGCGCCGAGCTTACTTCTTGTCATTGCTCTTCTCCTCCTTACCGGTCAGGATATCCTTCATCGCGGTGACGATCTTCATCTCCTGCTTTGCCCCCTCATCCCGGATCAGCTCCTGGCGCAGCAACCGCTCCAGGGTCTGGGGAGCCAGGTGGCGCTTGAGCATGCCGCCCACGGCCACGGAGATGGTGCCCGTTTCCTCGGAGACGATGACCACCACGGCGTCGCTGGCCTCACTGGTGCCCACACCGGCCCGGTGCCGGGTACCCAGATCCGCGCTGAGCCGGTGGCTTTCGGACAGGGGCATGACGCAGCCCGCCGCGGCGATTCGGCCCTCGCGGATGATCATGGCGCCGTCGTGCAGAGCGGCCTTGGGGAAGAAGATATTGCGGATCATCTGCTCCGATACCCGGCCGTCGATAATGGTTCCGGTCTTGAAATACTCATCGAGCTGCTGGGTCCGGGCGAAGACGATCAGCGCGCCCACCTTTTCCCGGCCCATGATCTCGCAGGCCTTGACGGTCTGGCTGATGACCACATCCATCTCCTCCAGCTTTTTCTCCACGCCCAGGAACCGGCGCAGGCTGACGGAGTTGCCCAGGTGGTCCATCATCCGCCGCAGCTCCGGCTGGAAGAGGATCACCAGCGCCAGCAGTCCCACCGCCAGCACCTGGCTCAGCAGAAAGTTCAGCGTCCACAGCTCCCAGATCTGGGTCACCGCCGAGACGACCAATATGGCAATGAAGCCCTTTGCGATCCGCGTGGCAGAGGTGCTGCGCACCAGAAGCACCACCCGGTAGATCAGGTAGGTGACCAACAGGATATCCAGGACGTCCCGCCACTGCATGGTGGTCAGGGTTCCAAACAGTTCCCGAACGGCATCCATCACTCATTTCCCTCACTTTTGATCTCAGTTTCGGGCCCGCCGCGAAAAAGCCGCATACGAACCCTATTATCTAATCTATTATAGCGGATAGCGCGAAAGATAGCAAGAGTCAAGATGTTAAAAAAACATGTCCCCCGCCGGGAGCGTACGGGGGAATATACCGAATCGCGCTGTTTTTTCAGGACAATCGGCCAAGAAGTGCATCCGCATCGGCTCGGGTCGAATCGAAGCCGAAGCTGACCCGCACCGTTCCCGTGTCCAGAGTCCCGGCACTTTTATGGGCCAGCGGCGCGCAGTGGAGCCCCGCCCGGAGGGCGATGCCGGCCCCGGCGAGCCGGTCGCAGAGGGTCTGGCAGTCCTCCCCGCCCCGGAAGGACACAGTCCCCAGCTGATGGGGACCGTGAAAGACCTCCCAGCCCTGTTTTCTCAGCCTGGCGGCGGTGTATGCCGCCAG
Source organism: Oscillospiraceae bacterium (assembly GCA_017409645.1). Classification (GTDB taxonomy): domain Bacteria; phylum Bacillota; class Clostridia; order Oscillospirales; family Oscillospiraceae; genus Faecousia. The sequence continues at coordinate 2,615 of JAFQSI010000197.1, forward strand.
GGCGGCCTCCTCCCTGCCGATGCTTTCCGGTCCCCGGTCCAGGACCAGCCGCAGCCCTGCCTCCAGTCCCGCGAAGCCGGGCACGTTCAGGGTACCGGCCTCGGCCCGGTCCGGCAGGAAATCGGGCATGGTCTGCCGCTCGGACTCGCTGCCGGTGCCCCCCATCAGCAGCGGCCGCGGCTTTCTGCCGCACAGCAGCAGCCCGGTCCCCATGGGACCGAGCAGCCCCTTGTGCCCCGGCATGGCGATGAAGTCCGCGCCCAGCTCCCCGAAATCGATGGGGATGGCCCCCGCCGACTGGGCCGCGTCCAGGACGAACGGCACGCCCCGCTTCCGACACTCTGCGGCCAACTCGCGGACCGGCAGGATATACCCGAAAACGTTGGAAACATGGGTAAAGACCGCGCAGCTCGCCCCCCGGTCCAGGGCTTTGCGGAATCCTCTGATGGTGTCCTCCCAGTCAAAGAGTCGCCGGCCCGCGACCGTCACCCTGGCCCGGAGCCCATGCAGGGGCCGGGTGACGGCGTTATGCTCGAAGCCGGAAACAGCCACCCGGTCCCCCGGCTTCACCAGGGTCCGGATGGCCATGTTCAGCCCCTGGGTACAGTTTTGGGTCAGCACCACCCGCTCCGGATCGACAGAGAAAAGCTCCCCCGCCGCCTCCCGGCAGCGGTACAGCACCTCCGCCCCGGCCCGGGCGGCCTCATGGCTCCCCCGGCCGGGGTTGGCGCACCGCTCCATGGCCTCCCCCACCGCCGCCCGGACCGCGGGCGGCTTGGGAAAGGAGGTGGCTCCATGGTCAAGGTAGATCATCCCGCACCTCCTCTACCACTCCATCTGCATGGAGCAGATAGCTTTTCCGAAAGGGGAGCTTCTCCTGCCGCAGCACCTGGAGCCCCGTTTTCAGATCCGGGCATTTCACCTCCACCCCATAGCCGCAGCCCCGCTCCTCCATCCACCTCGGCGTCCGCCGCAGCGTACAGCCCATCCCCTCCCGGGCAAAGGCCCGCTCCGCCCGCTGGGCCTGGGTGATGGAGCGGAAGGTCAGAAAAAAGGTTTTCATAGCAGCACCTCCTGGGACAGCATATGACAGTGCTGAGTGCTGAGTGCAGAAGGCTGAGTGGGGAGTGAGAAATGCAGAATGTTTTTTACTGCGCTTCCATCAGTCTCAGGATCAGCTCGCTGCCCCGGCGGAAGCCCTCTGCGAAACCAGCATAGTCATAGGCTGCACACAAGGCGTTTACGGTACTGAGGATCCGGTCTTGCTTTCTGAATTCCAGATCCACCACATATCCCTCCAGCTCATCCCGAATCTGCCGGATATCTGATTCATTGCAGTACGGATGCTTTTCGCAGGCTTCATAGAGGATGCGGATGTAGTCCTGTAATTCCATTTTCTCCTCCCACTTCTGTGCGCTGTACAGTTTTTGAATAGCTTCTTTCATTTGAATCACTCCCTTCTGTTTTCATTTTTCTATTTTATGATAGCATAATATGCCATAATCTCCCCAAATTAGGCCAGATGTGGCCAATTATTTATTATATACTTATCGACTTGAGTCAGCAAGTCGATAAGCATATCATTTATTTCTGAACGGTTGCGGCTCTCTGCGCAGAAAATCCGATTTTTTACATCTTCACTCTCCACTCTCCACTCTCCAATCTCCATCTGTCACTTTATCTAAATTTACTTCATCATTTCCATTTTCTACTATTGAAATTGCCCACATCCTCCGTTATAATAGAGGTGTTCCATTAATATAGAGGAGGCTGTACCATGCAACATCAACATCCGCTGTTCCGCGACCTGAAGAGCGACCTGAAGTTCATCACCATCGGCGAGATCATGCTCCGCCTGAGTCCCCCGAACTACCAGAAGATCCGCATGGCCAACGAGTTCGAGGCAACCTACGGCGGCAGCGAGGCCAACATCGCCCTGTCTCTGGCGAACCTGGGCATCGACTCCACCTTCTTTACGGTCGTTCCCAACAACTCCATCGGCAAGAGCGCCATCCGGACCCTGCGCTCCAACGATGTCCACTGCTCCCCCGTCATCCTCTCCACCCCCGAGGAGACGCCCACCCACCGTCTGGGCACCTACTACCTGGAGACGGGCTACGGCATCCGCTCCTCCAAGGTCACCTATGACCGCAAGCACTCCGCCATCACCGAGTATGACCTGAGCAAGGTGGACATCCATGAGCTGCTGGAGGGTTTCAACTGGCTCCATGTCTCCGGCATCACCCCGGCCCTGAATCAGACCTGCGCCGACTTCATCCTCAACTGTCTGAAGGTCGCCAAGGAGATGGGCCTGACCACCTCCTTCGACGGCAACTTCCGCTCCAAGCTCTGGACCTGGGAGGAAGCGAGAGACTACTGCACCCAGTGCCTGCCCTATGTGGATGTGCTGATGGGCATCGAGCCCTACCACCTGTGGAAGGACGAGAATGACCACTCCAAGGGCGACTGGAAGGACGGCGTGCCCCTGCAGCCCAGCTACGAGCAGCAGGACGAGGTCTTCCAGCACTTCATCGAGCGCTACCCCAACATCAAGTGCATCGCCCGCCATGTGCGCTACGCCCACTCCGGCTCCCAGAACTCCCTGAAGGCCTACATGTGGTACCAGGGCCACACCTTTGAAAGCAAGCTCTTCACCTTCAACATCCTCGACCGTGTGGGCGGCGGCGACGCCTTCGCCTCCGGCCTGATCTACGCCATGATCCGGGGCTACAAGCCCATGGACCTGATCAACTTCGCCGTGGCCTCCTCCGTCATCAAGCACACCATCCATGGTGACGCCAACATCACCGACGACGACAAGGCCATCAAGGAGATCATGAACCAGAATTTCGACATCAAGCGCTGATGCCACAACCGCAAGGCGGCATTGCCCGGTATGGGCAATGCCGCCTTTTACACTTCGATGTCATATCGTTCGCAGAGCCATTCCAGCATCCGCCAGTTCATATCCTCTGAATGGCAGACAAAGGCCCATAGGATATCCTGCTCCTCCACCGGATAACGGTCCACCAACCTTTCAAAATTTTCCCGGAGTTTTCCATATTCCTTCGACAATGCTGCATATTTTCGATCTCTGCGCACTTCACGAAAAAGCGCCAGGATTCGTTCCCGCATTTCTTTATTCATTCGAACCACCTTTCATTTTGACGCATTGATTGCGTCATTTCTGCACATCATCATACAGGATTGATATAATTTTGTCAATCCTGCGTCAGAGGTGCGTCATTATGAAAGATAGTCTTCCCCGCTATACCCTGCGGATCCCCCAAATTCTTCTGGATAAAATCGGCTATATTGCCGAATACGAAGGCCGCACCAAAAACAAAGAAATCGAGCAGCTCATCAAAAAACGTATTGCGGAATTCGAGGCCATCCACGGGCCGATCCAGGATACGGAAACCACCGAATAACGAACATCCCCGCCGACCGGCGGGGATGTTTTTCATATGTATCATTCGGAAACCCACAGAAATCCCACATCCGGCAGCAAAAACTCCGATGATGCGGTGTCCGATTCCCATTTGCCGGCCAGTCTGGATCGTATGTCGTCCAGGGGGCGGGCGCTTTCGATGGTCAGGCTCAGCTCGCCCCAGCCGTCAAGCTTCCAGTAGGGCTGGCAGGATTCCCGGAGGACCTGCGCGCCCCGGAGCTTCCGATCCAGCTTATCCCGGACAACCCGGATGCGCTCCGGGTCTGTGGTGGTGGTCAGGATCCGCAGAAACACCGGGCGTGTCGGGCGGAATTTCCGGGCCATCTCCTCCCGGTCCCAGTTCAGAAGGAAATCGTGGAGGCTTTCATAGAAGGGACGCAGGACTTCCGCATCCGGGCCCAGCAGGTCCGCGCCCCGGTCATCGTAGGGATGGAACAGGAGCTTTTTGGTGCGGTTGTAGAGATAAATGCCGTATTTCCAGGAAAACGCCCGCTCCAGGAGGGCAGAAAAGGAGAATTCGGAAGCGGGACCGGCGTAGAGATACCGGTAGAAATAATCGCCGTCCCATTCGTCCTCAGGGCTGTGAGGAAGCCACTTCGCCCGCACCCGCTGCATCCGCAGATGCTTCAGTTCCGCTTTCAGGTCCTTATCCGGAGTGCCGTCGAAGATCAGCAGCACCTCGTCTTCGGCAGCGAAGGCGGCATCCCAGATCCGCTGAGCCCGCTCTTCGGCGACGCGGAAATAGGCCTCGTCATCGTCCAGCGCAGGGTCCCCCAGCTCGAAGCGCAGGCCCCAGGGATAGCGGTAGAACAGCGGATGCCAGATGGCTTCCGAGGGCTTGTCCTCGTATTCCAACCAGCCCAGAAGCTCCCAATAGCGGTCATACAGGTTCTCTTGTCTCATTCGATTTCCTCCGTAGGGGAGGGTCATGACCCTCCCGAAACCTTTCGCCTTACACCGATGCCATTCAGAGGATCACGCCCTCCGGATAGAAACAATCCTCGCGCCATCGCATCGGATTCGTATCGATAGACGACCAGATTTTTTCGTATCCTTTTTGCGTCCTTATGATATGGTCGTGAAAGGACCTTTGCCAAATCACCAAATCCGGAAAAGCTGATGGATCAGCCTGGACACACTGGCCTTGTACTGCCCGATGATTACAGTAGCCGTGGTGGAGCCCGCTACATCAATCACAAGGATCGCATGAACGTGATTGGGCATGACCACAAATTTGTCTATTCTGCATCCGGGAAAATGCTGTGGGATCTCTTTCATACAGGTTTGCGCAATGATGCCCATTTCATTCAGCCTGCCTTCTTTATAGAACAGGCATTGCTTTTCGTGGGTACATATTGTGACAAAGTAATAATTCACGCGGCTGTAGTCGTATCCGGGAATCCGTGTTGGTTTCCGCTTTGGCAATGCATCTTCCATTATAACACCTTCTGCACACATTTTTCGCCTGACGGCGAAGCACTTTTGCTGTGCAAAAGTACCGGGAGGGTCATGACCCTCCCCTACGGTGAAAGGGTGCATTATTCCTCCAGCAGGCAGACGGCGTGGCAACGCAGGCCCTCCATGGTGCCGGTGAAGCCCAGCTTCTCCTCGGTTGTGGCCTTGACGTTGACTCTGTTCTCTGCGATTTCCAGGTCTGCGGCGATGTTTTTCACCATCAGGGGGATGTGGTCCTTCAGCTTGGGCTTCTGGGCGATCATAGTCACGTCCACATTGGAGATGGAATATCCATTCTCCCGGACCAGCTTGACCACATGGCGCAGGAGGACTCTGGAGTCCGCGCCCTTGTACTTGGGGTCCGTGTCGGGGAAATGGCGGCCGATGTCGCCCAGACCGGCGGCGCCCAGCAGGGCGTCGGAGACGGCGTGGAGCAGCACATCCGCGTCAGAATGGCCCAGCAGACCCAGCTCGAACTCAATTTTCACACCGCCCAGGATCAGATCCCGACCCTCCACCAGACGGTGTACATCATATCCGTGTCCGATCCTCATACATCTTCCTCCATCAGCATTTCGGCAAATTTCAAATCGATGGGCGTGGTGACCTTCAGGTTCCGCTCATCGCCCTCGACGATCTTGACGGTCATGCCCAGCCGCTCCACGGCGGAGCAGTCGTCGGTGACCTCGGCCCCGTCGGCCTCGGCCTGGGCCAGGGCTCCCCGGAGCAGGTCGAAGTCGAAGACCTGGGGAGTCTGGACCGCCCGGAGGGTGCTGCGGTCCGGGGTGGAGATGACAAGCGCGGAATTGCAGACCTTGATGGTGTCCTTGACAGGGATGACGGGGATGGCGGCGTGGTAGGCGTGGGCCGCCCGGACCACCCGGTCGATGAGCTGCCAGGTGACCAGAGGCCGTGCGCCATCCTGGATGGCGGCCAGCTCGCATTTTTCGCCCAGGGCGTTCATGCCCAGGGCCACGGATTCCTGGCGGCTCTTTCCGCCGACCACCACGGCCCGGACCTTGTCAAAGCTCCGGGTCAGCTCCGTGATGGGCAGGATCAGGTCCTCCCGGGTGACGATGACGATCTCGGCGATGGCGTCGCAGGTCTGGAACGCCCGGACGGTGTGGACGATCATGGGCTCGCCCTTCAGCTCGGCCATGACCTTGTCGATGCCGCCCATGCGGCTTGCGGAGCCCGCAGCCACGATGACCGCGCCGCAGCAGCGCAGGGGCAGCAGCTTCCGGACGGGCTTGGTGTACTTGGAAATGTTCATAATTTACAGCTCCTGTACCAGTTTTTTGAAGAATTTGCCCCGGACCATGAAGTTTTTGAACTTGTCAAAGGCGGCGCAGGCGGGGCTCAGCAGCACCACGTCCCCGCTCCCGGCGGCGGCCGCGGCGGCGTGGACGGTGTCGGTGAAATCGTCGATAACGAAGATCTCGGGCTTGCCCTCGGTGTACTCGGGACAGCTGACCACCGCATCATAGATCTTCTGCGCAGTCGCGCCGGTCAGATACAGCTTCTTGACATGCTCGCAGACCTCCGGGCCCAGGACATCGAAGGGGATGTGCTTGTCGTAGCCGCCGGCGATGAGGATCACCTGCTCGTCGAAGCTCCGCAGACCGGCGATGGTCCGGCTGGGGGAGGAGGCGATGGAGTCGTTGTAGAACCGGACGCCGTCCTTCACCCGGACCAGCTCGATCCGATGCTCCACGCCGCCGAAGGTGGCGGCCACATGGCGGATGGTATCGTCAGACACCAGGCCGTCGGTGACGGCGATGGCGGTCATGTAGTTCTCCACATTGTGGATGCCGGGCAGCAGGATGGTGTCCATGGGCATGACGGCCTCGGAAACCCCATTTTTCACCCGGTAAATGACGCCGTTTTCCAGATAGGTGCCGTTTTCCGGGCGGATCTGCCGGGAGAAATAGCGCGTCTCGCCGTTGCCCGTCAGGGGCGCGGTGATGGCGTTGTCGGCGTTGACCACCAGCAGTCCATCGGAATCCTGGTACTTGTAGACGTTCTTCTTGGCCTCGATGTACTCGTCCATGTCCTTGTGGACGTCCAGGTGGTTGGGGGACAGATTGGTGATGACGGCCCGGCTCGCGCTGCGCTCCATGTCCATGAGCTGGAAGGAGCTAAGCTCCACCACGGCGAAATCCTCCTCCTTCATCTCGGGCAGGAAGGAAAGGAGCGGTGTTCCGATGTTGCCGCCCAGCCAGACCTTCTTGCCCTCGGCTTTCAGCAGCTCGCTGACGAGAGTCGTCGTGGTGGTCTTGCCGTCGGAGCCGGTGACGGCGATGGTGTTGCACTTGCACAGCTCGAAGAAGACCTCCATCTCGCTGGTGATCTTCGCGCCCTTGGCGCGCAGGCCCTCAATGGCGGGGTTGCCGGGGTGCATGCCGGGGGTCCGGAAGACCACATCGGCCTCGATGCCGTCCAGGTAGCCCTCGCCCAGGCTCAGAACGCAGCCGGACTTCTCCAGCTCCAGGACCTCCTCATCCAGCTTCTCCCGGGGCGTCCGGTCGCAGCCGGTGACATCGCAGCCAAAGCGCAGCAGCAGCCGCACCAGGGGCCGGTTGCTGACACCCAGACCCAGCACAGCGATCTTCTTCCCCCGCAGGGACTCAAAATATTCGTTAAATGCAGAAAGCATAAATATGACCTCCGATCAGAATAGAAACAATGTAGGGGACGCCGACCCATACGCATACATTTATAGTATATCCTTTTCAAAAACATTTTGCAAGATGTTTGACATTCCAAATAAAATGCGGTAAAATACAGACGCAACTGGGTCGGACAGCCGCGGCTGCGATCCGAAAGGACGCAGGTGAGGAAAGTCCGGGCTTCACAGGGCAAGGATAACGGGTAACGCCCGCCGAGGGTGACCTCAGGACAAGTGCAACAGAGAGATACTACCTCGAATTTCGGTTCGGGGAAAAGGTGAAAAGGCGGTGTAAGAGACCACCCGCTCCGTGGGAACACTGGAGTGCTGTAAACTCTATCCGAAGCAACGCCGTGGAGAAGCATACAGGTTGGCCCGACTGCTTCGAGGAGGCGGCTGGATCACGTGAGCAATTGCGTGACTAGATAGATGGCTGTCAAAACAGAACCCGGCTTATAGACCCAATTGCATCAAAAAAGCACCGCTCGTGTGAGCGGTGCTTTTTGCATTTCCGGATCAGACCTTGCGCATGGCGTTGCGGATGGTGGAGAATGCGCCGATGGCGACGAACAGGTAGAGCATACCCATCTCGCTCAGGTACATGCGCATCAGCTCCGCGTCCTCCTGGATCAGGTCGACCAGGAAGGGCACGCAGTCACCCAGCGTCAGACCGAAGACCTTCAGCTCGTTGTAGAACTGCCAGATGAGATCCAGATTGTAGGCCAGGAAAGGCGTGACGACCATCAGAATGATGCTGATGATCACACCGGTCCTGCTCAGCTGCTTGCCCAGAAGCTCGTAGCCCTTCAGGGTGCAGAAGGCGATCAGGAAGCCGGAGATGGCGGCGATGAAGCCCAGACGGCTCAGCAGGATGATGCTGGCGCCGCCGATCAGGGCACCGCCGATGGCGCCCAGGATGCCCATAGCCACGTTCTCCCGAACGGGCAGGATCTCAGGACCGGCCATGGCGGCCTGGACGGGCGTGCCGCAGACGGTGCAGACAGTCACACCCTCAGGCAGGGTGGTCCCGCAATGGTTGCAATTCATATGGTACCTCCTAATATCTCTTTGATGTATTACTATACGACATATTTACATTTCTGTCAACATATTTCTGCTACCTTCTCCCAGAAAAAACCGCAGCTCCAGCAGCTCCTCCATAGGAAAGGGCATCCAGTTTCCGATATATTTATCCCGGCTTTTCTTGGGAAGATACGCCGAAAATGCGTCGCAGACGGCACTGGCGAAGCTATACAGATCCAGATTCTCCGCCAAGAGCAGCAGCTCTTCCAGCTGTCCCGGGCACATGGGATACCCGTCCTGAAAAATCCGTTTGGTGTACCAGAGGGAAAGCATAACCTGGTCGCCGCCCCGGATGGAGAGGATATAGGCCCCCGGCTCCGCCTCGAAGACCGCATGACCACCGGGCCGCTCCCCTTCCAGCACCTCCGTAACCAGCTTCACCAGCTGCCGCGGCCCGTCATGGCCGCAGCAATTGGAGGCCCAGATTTCCGTATCCCCAAAACGGCACACGAACCAGCCGTGCCGGACCTCTTCAATAGAAAATTCAAGCTGCTCCACTTTCTGCACCATCCTCATTGGTTTTCGCAGGGCACGCATTGTATGCATACCCTGCGGGCCGTTCGTTTTCGCTTCTGTGGCTATTTTAGCTCACCGAACAGGTCTTGTCGTGGAAAAAATGTTGCGAACAGCAAAAAAAGCCCCCGACCTTGCGGTCGGGGACCAGTTTGTTTAGGTGCTACCCCGGAGAGCTAAGAATTACTCGTAGATCTCGGTGACGACGCCGGAACCGACGGTACGGCCACCCTCACGGATAGCGAAACGCAGGCCCTTCTCGATGGCGATGGGGGTGATCAGCTCAACGTTCATGACAACGTTGTCGCCGGGCATGCACATATCAGTGCCCTCGGGCAGGGAGATGATGCCGGTGACGTCGGTGGTACGGAAGTAGAACTGAGGACGGTAGTTGTTGAAGAAGGGGGTGTGACGGCCGCCTTCCTCCTTGGACAGGACGTAGACCTGGCCAGCGAACTTGGTCAGGGGCTTGATGGAGTTGGGCTTGCACAGAACCTGGCCGCGCTCGATCTCCTTCTTGTCAACACCACGCAGCAGGGCGCCGATGTTGTCGCCAGCCTCAGCGTAGTCCAGCAGCTTGTGGAACATCTCGATATCGGTGACGGTGGTCTCCTTCTTGTCCTCACGCAGGCCAACGATCTCGACCTTGTCGTTCTTGTTGACGATACCACGCTCGACACGACCGGTAGCAACGGTGCCACGGCCGGAGATGGTGAAGACGTCCTCGACGGGCATCAGGAAGGGCATGTCAGCCTTACGGTCGGGAGTGGGGATATACTCGTCGACAGCGTCCATCAGAGCCTTGATGCAGGCGTACTCGGGAGCAGCCTTGTCGTTGGACTCGGAGATCAGAGCGTTCAGAGCGGAGCCCTGGATGACGGGGATGTCGTCGCCGGGGAACTCGTAGAAGGACAGAGTCTCGCGGATCTCCATCTCGACCAGCTCCAGC
>JAFQSI010000198.1 GCA_017409645.1 Oscillospiraceae bacterium
ATGATCGACAACCTGGATCAGCGCATCGCCTACGCCGGCGGCTGGGCCAACTGGTCCGAGTCCGTCAACTACAACGGCTCCATCATGTACCTGGAGGGCAGTGCCTACTCCACCGATGCCACCGTCACCCTGCAGTTCATCGGCACCGGCATCGAGGTCATCACCTGCACCAACCATGACCGCAGCTACATGGAAGTCATCATCGACGGCGTGTCCTTCGGCGAGGTGGATACCTACAGCGCCTCCACCGTCCGTCAGGTGAAGATTTTCTCCACCGAGGAGCTGGAGTACGGCCTGCACACCATCGTGCTGAAGCCCATGGAGAAGAACAACCCCTCCTGCTCCAGAAACGGTACCTACAAGCTGGAGCTGGACGCCTTCAACGTCATCGACGCGGTCGCCAATGCTCCCGAGCCCGGTGAGGTCAACCTGGAGGTCGGCGAGTCCGTCACCATTACCGACGACACCGGCTACTATGTGGACGCCGACGTTTCCGCTCTGGACACCACCGTTGCCACCGTTGAGATCACCGGTGAGGTCACCAGCTATGAGCAGACCCTGTCCGAGAAGGTCACCGGCGTCAACGACGGCAAGACCTATGTCTTCCTGAACAAGGTCGCCGGCAAGCTCATGGGCAACGAGTGGGCCGATGCCTCCGTTGGCGGCGGCGGCTCCGACGGCCTGGCTCTGGGCTCCACCCTGGAGAACTTCGATGAGAATGATCTGTGGACCGTCACCGCTGCCGAGGGCGGCTGGTATGTCCAGGATCAGAATGGCAAGTACCTGTCCATCGCCCGTGGCAAGGGCCTCGTGAAGGATGAGCCTGTGGTCATCGACCTTGATTTCGATGGCACCGACTGGACCATCGGCGAGAACGGCGAGTACGCCAACGACTTCGGCGGTGCCCACACTGCCGTTGCCGGCTGGAGCGACATCAACGATGTGAACTCCCAGTGGGAGATCTACGAGGTCGTGAACAACGCCATCGGCACCACCACCATCACCTTCACCGGCGTCGGCGCAGGTGAGACTTCCGTGCAGATCGGCAACGTTCTGTACACCATCACGGTTGCCGAGCCCTACACCGATCCCGCTGACGACAGCCGTGACATCCCCCTGGATGTTCTGGAAGTCTCCACCGGCGATTATGAGACTGGCGGCTTGCAGTATGGCGAGGGTCCCGCCGAGCTGGCTGTGGACAACGATCCCAGCACCCTTTGGCATACCGACTGGTACGGCACCAGCCGCGAGAACCACTGGTTCCAGTTCGAGCTGACCGACAGCTACACCGTTGACGGTCTGCGCTACCAGCCCCGTCAGGCCGGCAACACCAACGGCACCATCACCGAGTACAAGATCCAGGTTTCTGACGACGGCGAGAGCTTCCGTGATGTCGCATCCGGTACCTGGGAGGGCGACCGGAACTGGAAGATCGCCCAGTTTGACGGCGAGAATGTCAAGTATGTCCGCCTGGTGGCTGTGGATGCTCTGACTGACAACAACTATGTTTTCGCCTCCGCCTCCGAGATCCGTCTGACCGGCGAGAAGTATGATGCACCTGTCCACGAGCATACCCCTGCCGAGGCCGTCCGTGAGAACGAGGTCGCTGCCACCTGTACCGAGGCCGGCTCCTACGATTCCGTGGTCTACTGCTCCGAGTGCGGCGAGGAAGTTTCCCGTGAGACTGTCACTGTTCCCGCTCTGGGCCACGACTGGCAGGAGGACGGCAGCTGCTCCCGCTGTGACGAAATCCAGGATGGTCCCGCTGTGAATCCCTTCGTGGACGTTCCCGAGGACATCTACTTCTATGATCCCGTGATGTGGGCTCTGGAAAATGGCATCACCAAGGGCATTGACGACACCCATTTCGCCCC
>JAFQSI010000199.1 GCA_017409645.1 Oscillospiraceae bacterium
AATTTTACGGGATAATACGTTTCAGATGCAATGGTGATAAGAAAAATTCCGTCTGGTTTGGTAAGAGGAGGTGAGGCTGTGCCGGATATCATCGAAATGCTGTGCCGCAGGCAGGAGGAAGCTCTGGAGCTTCTGAAGGAGCGATATGGTCCATACTGCCGCCGGATCCTGTGGAACCTGCTGCAGGAGGAAGGCCCGGTGGAGGAGGCGGCAAATGATCTTTGGCTTCATGTATGGAACTCGATCCCACCGGGACAGCCGAAGGACTGGAGGCTCTATCTTGGCCGGGCGGCGCGAAATATCGCCATCGATCATCTGCGCCGGGAAAATGCCGCGCGCCGGGGCGGCGGTGCAATACTGATGGGCGAACTGTCTGAATGTCTCCCTGACGAAGGCTGGGAGGATCGGATGGAAGCGCGGGAGCTTCGGGAGCTGCTGGAACAGTTCGTCCGCGGCCTGAAGGATGAGGAGCGGCGGGTCTTCCTGCTGCGCTATTACCGGGGCGAGACGATCCCCGTGATCGCATCTACACAGAAATGCTCTGTCAGCCGGGTCACGAGTATGCTGCACCGACTGCGCAAACGACTGAAACAACATCTGGAACAGGAGGGATACCGGATATGAAGGGAGAAAAACTCTTTGAAGCCTTTTCTGATTTGAGCGACGAGCTGCTTCAGGATCTGGATCACGCACCGGTCAAACACTCCGGCGGACTTGTCCGCAGGGTCCTCCTGGCTGCGGCAGTGATCTCCCTGCTGACGATCAGTGCCATTGGCTCTGTCATGGGAAGCGCGGAGATCCGGGTCACACCCCATGAGGATGGCTGCATGGTCATGTTTCTGAACCGGAGCATGGGGCCGGTGGAGCAGGTCGACTGGTATCCTCTGGCTTTGCCGGAGGGCTACTCGGATTCCATGATCGACAGCAACGAGCATCATTTCCGCTCCATCGCCTTTGACGACGGGGACGACGGAAAGCTGCGCCTGACCTACGGCCCCGCCCGGTATATGCCGGGATATGTGGTGGAGGGAACCTCCGAAGGCGTTCATACCAAGGTAGGCGGCGATCAGGCTCTGCTGTTTACGACCGTCACACCCGCGACCGATTACAGCACCGGAGCTCCTATGGAGATCCAGGTGCATGCCGGGTGGCTGTTCTGGTTCGATGAAGAGAGTAAGCACAGCTTCGTCCTGCGCTATGCGGCGAAGGAGGAGCTGGATCTGGTCGCCATTGCGGAGAGTGTCACCCCGACGGATCCGCTGACCTTCACCTACAAAAGCTTTGCCGATGCCGCTGTCGTGAAGATGGGCGATTACCAGCCCATGTGGCTTCCCGACGGATACCAGCTCGTCGATACCTACGGTTTCCCCACCAGCGCGAATTATGGCGTCACGGAGCGGGGCTACGTCCACCGGCTGTACCGCAATGCGGAAAATTATGAGGTGCATCTGTACTACGAATTTATCCCGCGGAGACACACCTCCAATGTCAGCGAGCTGCATGGAGAGGAGCCAATGGAACAGATCGATCTGAACGGGATCCCGGCTCAGTATTACGAAACCGACTGGGGCGTTCCCCTAGCAGTCGTCTGGCAGCGGGAGGATGCGGAAAACTTCCCTCTGACCTTTACCTTGTATTCCGACGGTCTTTCTACGGCTCAAAGCATCAGTAAGGAGGATCTAATCCGCATGGCGGAACAGATCACCCTGGTTACTGAGGCGGACACCACCCATTTTGAGAGGAGGCCCAGATGAAGCGACCACCTTTTCTTCGGCGGCCCGGAAAGCTGATCCTGACCTCCCTGCTTCTGGCGGTCACGGCGGG
>JAFQSI010000200.1 GCA_017409645.1 Oscillospiraceae bacterium
GTTGCCGAACTCACAGGCCCAGATGGAATCCCGGGCCTCGATGGCAGCGCCGATGTTCAGGCCGAAGCCCTGGAACTGCTCCGGTGCGGTGATGAAGGTGCCGGGGTTGAAGGACGCCTCGCCCAGGAGCATGTTGTACTGGTAGAGCTTGGAGCCCCAGACGCTGTTGATGCCGCCCTCGGTCCGGGAGATGATGCCGCCCATGTCCAAAGTCAGGGAAGCAACGGTGACCTCGCAGGTATCGAACTTGCTCTCGTCACCGGCGGAACAGACGGTGATGGTGCAGGCGCCGTCGGAAACGGCGGTGACATTGCCATTCTGGTCCACAGTGGCGACGGACTCGTCGCTGGAGGACCAGACCATCTCCCGGTTCTCGGCGTACCAGGGATCCAGGGTGATGGTCAGCTGCTGGGTGTTGCCGACGCCCATGGTCAGGTTGTGCATGGACAGCATGGGAGTGGGCAGGACGGTCTTGTCGAAGTCGGGCACGTTGGCAAACTCAGGCTTGGCAGCCGTCTCGGCGGTCAGGGGCGCGAACATGGCGGAAGTCTCATAGCTCAGCTCGCCCACGATCTCCGCCTCGGCAGTCTCGGTGTTCAGCTTGATGAGATTCGTCTCCATGGCCAGGAAGCTCCGGGGATAGAACTGGGCCCAGTACAGCTCGCCTGTGTTGTGGTCAAAGGCCATGGACTGCAGGTAATCCATGCCCATGCCGGTGTCGCCGACCTCCTGGAAGGCGCCCAGGTAGGTGCTGCCCCACATCGTCTCCATGGAAGCCTTCCACAGGTGGGCGGTTTCGGTGGTGTCCTCAGCCGCGGCATCCCAGTTGGGTCCCAGGATGTAGACGGAGCCGTCGGAATCGATGGCCAGACCCAGGCCGTAGACGCCGCCGCGGGATGCGGCCCAGTCCTCCTGGTAGGCGGTGTACTCCACCCATTCCTCTTCGTCGTAGTAGCTGCCCCGCAGGTTGATGGTGAACAGCTCGGTGGTGGGCATACCGCCGTCGTCATAGGTACTCAGGGCGTAGAGCTTGCCGTCGGAGTAGTTGTAGGCGAAGTCCTGATAGACGTTCTCCAGTCTGGTGATGAAGGTCTGCTCCAGATCCACAGAGTTGGCCAGCATATCGGCGTACTCGATGCCGTAGAGGTTGCCGGCGTTGTCCTGGGCGAAGACCAGGCCGTTCACATACTCCGCGGCGACCATGTCCACGCCTGCGGGGAACAGGCCCGTCTCATTCCGGGCGACGCCCTCGGAGAAGGCCACCCAGCTGCCGGTGTAGCCGCCGGCGTCGTAGCGGAAGGCCACCAGATCGCCGTAGCTGGCGCCGTCGCCCTCCAGGTTGATGGCGTAGTAGCTCTCATTGCCGGCGTAGTCGCAGACGGCAATGGCAGCCTTGTTGCCGAAATACTCCCGGTAGCCGGTCAGATCCAGCTCGCCGGTGACAGCCTGGCCCCGCTGATCCTCGTCCATGTCGGGGAAGGAATAGTTGACGGCACCGGAGGCGTCGCCGGTCAGCAGGATGACGGCTGCGATGTAGTTGTTGTCCTGGACCTCATAGCAGAGCTTGTCGCCCTCCAGAGTCAGGGAGCCGGGGACCAGCTCCGGCTTGGTGTTGTCGACATTGAAGTTCCAGCGCAGGTAAGCACCCTCACCCACCTGACTCCAGTCCACCGTGCCGTCCTCGCGGACATAGTAGTCGGGGGCACAGGCCAGTTCGATGGTGAACCTGGTGTCCTCGGGCAGGGGGTTGCCGTCGAGGTCCGTGAAGGCCCACTGGGTCAGATCCACGGGGGACTCGGTGGTGGTGTTGTACCACTGGCCGTAGTTCATGTAGTAGAAGGAGGCGAGCATGTAGTCATCGGACTCCTCGTAGTCGTTGAGGTAGTAGACCTCGCCCGTCTCGGAGTCGTAGACGGTCAGCTTGTAGTCCGCAGCGTTGCGGTTCAGGGTGGGATAGACAGCGAACAGCTCCCAGATGGTCTCGCCGGTGCTGTTGACGGCGTTTCTGGCCTCGATGTAGCGGCTGTCGCCAATGGCGGCGCCGGTGGTGGTGTCCATGGAGCCGTAGATGTTGCCGGAGTAGTACATGCCGGAGCCGTAGCCGATGGGAGCCCAGCTCAGGATGTTGGTGGAGAAGTCGGCGTTGTGGGTGGGCCGCTCCAGAGTGTTGTAGGCGTAGTCGATGTGATCGGCAGTCTCGTACATACTCGGATCGGTCCAGCCGCCGTACCAGCCCAGCATGGGGATGGAATGGGCAGAGCCCACCGCGCCCTCAGCGTCGGCCACGGGCTCGGCATGGACGAAGCCCTCGATGTAGAAGCCGTTGGTGAAGCCATCGTCCATCAGCCGCTGGGCCTGATCCCGGTCCACCTCCACGGTGACGGTGACGGAAACGGAGCCGCTGGCGGGAACTGTGACGGTGTCGCCGGCGGAGAAGGTCACATCGCCGCGCAGGGGAGCCATCTCGTCGGTGGCCAGCATATTGTTGTCGATCTCCACCAGACCGCTGGTCATCAGCTGGGCGGAGAGCTTGTAGGTCTTCTCGGAGTCGGTCAGGTTGTTGAGGGTGAAGGTGAAGGTACGCTCCTCGGTGCCGTCACCCAGCTCGGCCTTGACCTTGCCGTCGGGCTGGCCGTCCACCAGGATGTAGGTGTCAGCCAGGATCATGTTCTCGATGCTGGCCAGACCCGCGCCCTGGTTCCGGACGGAGTAGGGCATCCCATTCTCCGGATCCTCCATCAGGACCTGAGCGGTGGACATCATCAGGGACTGGGTCAGGACTCGCTGGCTCAGACCGGTCTTCTCAGTCAGACCCGCATCCTTCAGGTACTGGCTGGACAGGGCAACCAGACCGGCGGCATGGGGAGAGGACATGGAGGTGCCGGACATCTGCTCATAGGCAGTGCCGGAGGGATCCACGCCGTTGACGGAGTAGATGTTGCCGCCGGGGGCGGTGATCTCGGGCTTCAGGGCCAGATCGCCAGTGGTGCCCCAGCTGGAGAAGTCGGACATGGCGATATGATCCTCGTCCTCATTGGTGTCGTGGTTGACATTGAGCTTATGCTCCACGGTGAAGGTACCGGAATTGCCGTTGAACAGGGCATAGATCGTCTGCGCCTGTGCCAGAGAAATGGTGGCGCAGGGGATGGTGGCGGTGCTGCCCTCGATGGATGCGTAGATGGGATCGTAGACGTTGTTGTAGATGATGACGGCAGCCGCACCGGCCAGAGCGCCGTTGGCGTGCTTGTCAGCGAAGGAGACGCCGTTGCCGCGGGCCACCAGGACCACCTTGCCGGTGACGTCCACGTAGTCCTCCACATTGCCGCCGTAGATGGACAGGTCGGTCTGCTCCCGTCCGGTCAGCAGGTTGGTGGGATCACCGATGAAGACGGCCTCGAAGGTCACGCCCTGGCTCTGGGGATCCAGGGAGATCCAGGTGTTGTTGAAGCCGCCGGAGACGCCCTCCATCCGGAACTCCTTGTCGCCGAAGGAGGTCTTCAGGTCGGTGACCAGACCCACATTGTCGGCAGAGGCCACACTCAGGGAGTTGGCATAGGTGGCAGGCTCGGAGGTGGTGTAGGTGCCGCCCTCGTCGGCGTACATCATGCCGTAGGCCATATCGTTGTCCGCCCAGTTGCCGGAGTTACCGGCGGAGGTACACATGACGATGCCGGAATCGGCCAGCCGGTCCATCAGACCGTCGATGTAGGCGGTGTCGTAGGGCTCGATCTCATGGGCGGAGGCGAAGCCGGGGTTGGCGCCGCCCAGGGACAGGTTGACGCTGGCGCAGCCGAGGATCATGGCGTCCTCGGTGGCGGCCATGTAGTCGGAGGAGTAAGCGCCGCCGGTGACGCCGAAGACCTTCATGGAGACGATCTGGGCATCGGGGGCCACGCCGGTGACGCCCACCAGCTCGGCGGCGTCGGCGAAGAACTCACCGTTGACGGCATCCAGCAGGGCGGTGACGTCCTTTTCATCGATGACGCCGTCGGTGTTCAGGTCAGCGGTGTACAGATTCTCGGCCTCAGTGCCCAGGATCACGTGATCCATCAGCACCTGGGCGTCGGCCACATCACAGTCGCCGTCGCCGTCCAGGTCGCAGACCTTGGCGGTGGGGATATAGCGGTTGGCGGCGGCGATACCGGCGACGTGGGAGCCGTGGGAGCCCATGTCGTCGAAGTCATGGCTGACATTGAAGTCGCCGTCGACGTAGTTGAAGTTGAAGGGCATCTTGGCGTTGACGTACAGCTCCTCGGCCTTCAGCTCGGGGAAGCGCTTGCCAACATTCAGCTGGGGCAGGACCTCTGCGATGGCTTCCACATCCAGCAGGTCCAGAGACTCCATATACTCGTCCAGCTCCATACCGGCCTGGGCCGCATTCCGGGCCAGGGCATACTCGAAGCCCTCGCCGGAGAAGGACTGGTGGTCGGGGTCGATGCCGGTGTCGACCACAGCGATGGCGGTGCCCGCACCGTAGTAGCCGTAGGAGTTCTGGGCCACATTGGCGCCGGTCATCTCCTGGGCCACGATGTTGTTGGTCTGAGCCTCCTGGGGATAGTACACCGTCTCCAGATAGACCCGCTCAACGCCCTCGACCTTGGCGATCTCGTCGATCTCGCCGTAGGCGACATTGGCGGAGATGGCATTGGCCATCAGGGTCAGGTTCCAGACCACATCCAGCTTTTTGCCGTCCAGGGCCTGGCTGGAGATGGCGTCGGCCACCTTCTCCTGCTTCGCCTGCAGCTCGGCGCGGCAGGCGGCGGTCTGGATGTCGGTGACGAAGCTCTCGCCGCCCTTGATCTGGCCCATGGCGCTCTCGCCCTCCAGGACGATCATGACGCGGACCATGTCGGTGTCGGCATGGAGGGGCTCCTTCTGCTCAATGACCGTCTCGCCGCCGAACAGGTCGGCGCCGACGGAATCCAGCTTCTCAAAGGTCAGCTGCTTTTCTGCGGGGGCAGCCTGAACGCCGGTGACGCCCAGACCGAAAACCATGGCCATGGCCAGCATGGCTGCCAGGGCACGTCTGATGATGTTGTTTCTCATATCCGCCCCTCCTTACTGCTCAAAGAAGAACCGGTACAGCATCACAGCCACCTCGGCCCGTTTGGCGGGCTGGGCGGGGGCCAGCTTGCCGTCCGTTCCGTTGATGATGCCCCGGTCCACGGCCCAGGCAAAGGGAGCCACAGCCCAGTCGGGCAGGATGGAAGCATCGGGGAACTGGGCCAGAACAGCCTCGGGATCAGCCACCGTCACATCGATGCCCTCGGAAACCACATAGCGGTACAGGAAGGTGACCATCTGGACGCGGTTGACGCTTCCGGTGGGATTGAACTTGGTTTCGGAGATGCCGGTGGTGATGCCCTTCTCCACAGCCCAGGCAACATAGCCGCTGCAGAAGCTGTCCACGGGCACATCGGTGAACTGAGTCTCCTCCTGGATCTCCGGGATACCGGCCAGACGGCCCAGCAGCGTCACGAAGGATGCCCGGTTCATCTCCAGGCCGGGACCGAAGTGGGTCTGGGAGATGCCCTTGATGTAGCCCTCGGCGGCCATGCGCTCCACAGCCTCGTAGAACCACTGACCCTCAGACACGTCCTGGAACCGGGAGCCGGTCTTTTCCACGGGAACGGTCACCGTCTCGCTGCCGGACTTGACCGTAAGGGCCGTCTCGGTGCAGCCGTCGGCCAGTCGGAACCGGATCCGGACCAGCTCGCCGGTGACGGCGGCAGAGCTGGCATTGGCAAGGCCGATGGTCAGCTGCTCCTGCTCTGCCCGGACGGCATGGACGGCAAAGGCCGTCTGATAGCCGGTATAGGTCAGCTGCTCGGAGTTGAAGCTCACCGTCAGCCTGGCATTGGCAGTGGGGAGCGTGGAGCTGACCACCACCGTCACGGTGCCGTCACCGGCAGCCGCGGCACGGGCTTCGATGCCGGTGTTTTCTGCTGCGGCCGCGTTCACGCTGAACAGCGACAGCACCAGCACCAGGCAAAGAAGCAATGATGTGCATTTCTTCATTTGGATTCCTCCTTGGTAATTTTGGGAGCGGATCCCAAAGATCCGCTCGACCGGTCTATTATAGCGGATAATTCCATTTGATACAATGCATATATCTCCTAAAATTCCTCCTGAAAATCCCGGTTTTTTCCCACTATTCCCCACCCTCTCCGTCGGCAAATGACCATTCTCTATTTGCAAATGATTCTTATTCAAATTTATACAGATTGAGCCTGAAAATCTCTTGACATTCCCCTGCAATACCATATAATAGAAGCAATTCCGAAAAATGTTGGGGTTTGTTGCAGAATTTGGTGGTTTCCGCCGCAAACTCGTCACTTCCTCCTGCAAAAAGGAAGGATTTCCTTCAATTTTCGGAAAAATACTCAAGGGAGGTAAACCTATGAGAAACACCAGAAAATGGCTCGTTCTCCTGCTGACCGTCGTGATGCTCGTCAACACCCTGGGCGTCACCGCCATGGCAGCGGGAAATGAGTCTCCGATCGCGCTGCAGGCCGTTCCCGCAGCCGGATCGGATTCCCAGCAGGTCCAGATCCTGGCCACCCAGGCTCAGACCGTTGCCGACGGCAAGCTGGTCGTGACCTACGATGCCGATGCCCTGACCTACACCGGCACCGAGACCGGCGATGCCTGGGGCGAGGACGCACAGGTCACCCTGTCCGTCAACCCCACCGAGGGCAAGGTCATCCTGGCCTTCGCCAACGCCGATGCCGCCGCGACCGGCGTGCTGTTCACCCTGACCTTCACCGGCAGCGGCGAGAGCATCATCGCCATCGACGGCAGCAGCTACATCACCGGCGTTCAGGCCGACCTGGCCCAGAGCGTCAGCACCTGCCCCAGCGCCCATCTGGTCGATGTGCAGGGCATCGCCGCCGAGTACCACGATGCCGTGGACTTCATGGTCGCCAACGGCTACATGAAGGGCGTCTCGAACACCATGTTCGCCCCCACCATGGAGCTGAACCGCGCCATGATGGTCACCATCCTCTACCGCATCGCCGGTGAGCCCGATGTCGAGGGCGCCCCCGCCTTCCGCGATGTGCCGGCCGACGCCTATTGCGCCGACGCCGTCGTCTGGGCTTCCGCCAACGGCATCACCAAGGGTGTCAGCGAGCATCTGTTCGCCCCCACCAAGAGCCTGACCCGCGTGGAGCTGGTCACCTTCCTGTACCGCTTTGCCAAGTACATGGACTACGATGTGACCGCCACCACCGATCTGTCCCGGTATGTCGACGCTTCCCAGATCCCGGCCTTCGCGCTCGAGGGCTTCTCCTGGGCCGTCGCCGAGGGCATCGTCAAGGGCACCAGCGAGACCACTCTGGATCCGATGGTCACCACCAACCGTCTCCAGATCTGCCTGATGGTCTGCCGTCTGCTGTCCGAGCAGGACTGAATTAGGGAGGTAACGCTATGAACAAAAGATTTCTGTCCCTGATCCTGGCCGTCGTGATGGTCTTTGGCCTGATCCCCGCCAATGCGCTGGCTGTCCAGTCCGGCTTTGTCAGCGCCCCCAGCGAGTCCGGCTCCCTGATCACTGCCGCCCCCGCTGAAAGCCTGTCCCTGACCGGTCCCATGACCCTGGGCGGCGCCGCCGCTCCCGTGGAGCCCACCCAGACCGGTCTTGTGAATTCCGCTCTGGTCCAGTCCGCCACCGAGGGCGAGCTGACCAAGTACGAGTCCCAGGGCCACACCGCCTTCTCCAGGACCGAGGAGTACGAGCAGTACGCCGCCGACGAGAAGGTCACCTTCATCGTGGTCACCGAGGACGCTCCCCTGCTGCAGAAGTTCTCCGCCGGCGATATCGCCGCTCAGACCGTCTCCGTGAACGCCCACAAGGCCGCCCAGGAGAACACCCTGAACGCTGTCAAGGCCCAGGCCAAGCGGATCCTGGGCACGGATATGAAGCTGGGCTACACTTACACCATCGGTACCACCGGCTTCTCCGTGGAGACTGCCTACGGAAACCTGGCCCGTCTGGAGGCCATGGAGGGCGTCAAGTCCGTCTATGTGGCTCCCACCTTCGCCCTGCCCCAGGATATGGGCGAGCAGGAGCTGAGCCCCCTGACCGGCAACTCCTCCACCATGATCGGCGCTGATGTGCTGAACGAGTCCGGCTTCACCGGCAAGGGTATGCGCATCGCCATCCTGGACACCGGCATCCTGGAGTCCCATCCCTCCTTCCAGGCCATGGACGAGTCCGTCCTGGTCGATCCCATGACCCGCGAGGGCGTGGAGGAGATCTGGGACACCCTGAACGCCTCCCAGCGGACCAATCTGCTGAACGTCAGCTACAAGAGCAACAAGATCCCCTTCGCCTTCAACTACGAGCGCGGCGACTTTGATGTCAGCAACACCTACGCCGGCTCCGACCACGGCACCCATGTCGCCGGTATCTCCGCCGCCAACGCCGTGGAGGGCAGCAGCGTCAAGGGCATGGCCCCCGACGCCCAGCTGGTGGTCATGCAGGTGTTCCAGAGCGGCGGCGGCGCCAACTGGGCCACCATCATGGCCGCCCTGGAGGACTGCGTCCGCCTGGAGGTCGACGCAGCCAACCTGTCCCTGGGCGCAGCCGCAGGCTTCACCGATCCCGACGACGATATGCTTGACACCATGAACCTGTTCCTGGAATCCGACATCCAGGTCATCATCGCCTCCGGCAACGACACCAACAACGCCTTCATGAACCTGTGGGGTCTGGACATGTCCCTGATCGAGAACCCCGACATCGGTCTGACCGGCACCCCCGCCACCTACTCCTCCGCCCTGACCGTGGCCTCCGCCAACAACAACGGCGACATGATGCTCTATTTCACCGTTGACGGCACCGACTACGGCTTCCAGGACACCGCCGCCACCGCCGCCACCATGTTCATCCAGAACTTCCGCAATGAGACTCTGGAGTACGTGATGGTCCCCGGCATCGGCGCTCCCGAGGATTACGAGGGTATCGATGTCACCGGCAAGATCGCCGTCATCTCCCGCGGCACCACCTCCTTCCCCGAGAAGCAGGCTCTGGCCCAGGCCAAGGGTGCCGTCGGCTGTGTCATCTACAACAACACCGCAGGCAACTTCCTGATGCAGATCAACGACGGCGAGGGCAATATCCCCTGCGTCTCCGTCTCCAAAGCCACCGGCGAGGCCATGGCCGCCGCCCAGGTCAAGGAGCTGACCGTCTGCGATGCCGACTCCAAGAAGTTCACCTCCGACACCATGATGTCCGACTTCTCTTCCTGGGGCGTCACCCCCGACCTGAAGCTGAAGCCTGAGATCACCGGCGTCGGCGGCAACATCTACTCCGCCACCGATCCCGCCATCTCCGGCTCCTACTACGGCTACATGAGCGGCACCTCCATGGCCACCCCCCAGATCACCGGTGCCATGTCCGTGCTGCTGCAGTACCTGGAGGAAACTTACCCCGAGCTGACCGGCGTGGAGCAGCGCGTCGTGGCTGCCAACATCCTGATGTCCACTGCCAACCCCATCATCCACCCCAACGGTCTGGAGTATTCCCCCAGAGATCAGGGTGCGGGTCTTGCAGATCTGGTCAGAGCCACCACTGCCCAGAGCTACCTGAGTAACCCCGCCGCCTCCGAGTCCCGGCCCAAGGTCGAGTTCGGCGACGATCCCGCCCGGAACGGCATCTACAGCTTCTCCTTCGAGATCACCAACATGTCCGACAAGGACAAGACCTACCGGCTCTCCAGCTCCCTGCTGACCGAGACCATCGTCTCCGACATGTTCATCGGCAACGAGCCCTACGCCCTTCAGGCCCAGGTCGCCTTCGGCAACACTTCCGAGAGCAGCGTCCTGTGCTATGACTTCAACGACGACGGCGCCATCACCACCGCTGACGCCCGCGTCATCCTGCGCCACATCTCCGGCGGTCTGCTGATCGACGAAAACAACGTCCACTTTAACTACCTGGACGTCAACGCCGACGGCACCGTTGACGCCGCCGACGCCAAGGTCATCACCGACTACTGCGCCGAGCTGAGCGTCGATGTGGACCTGCTGGCCCAGATCACCGTTCCCGGCGACCAGGTCACCGTTCCCGCCGGCGAGACTGTCATGCTGTCCGGTGAGATCGTCCTGACCGAGGCCGACAAGCAGTATCTGGAGCAGTTCCCCAACGGCATCTATGTCGAGGGCTTCGTCTACGCCACCGAGGTCACCCTGGACACCGAGAACGCCGCCCCCGCCCGTCTGACCATGCCCATGGTCGGCTTCTACGGCGACTGGTCCGACGCGGATGTCTTCGACCGGGATGACAAGGGCTCCTACAGCCTGTATCCCACCAACATCTTCGCCAACTACTCCGACATCGGCTACAACCCCTACTTCCGCAACGGCCGCTCCGGCGAGGAGTACAACTACCTGAGCTACGCCAACCCCCTGTTCGAGATCGACTTCGGTCAGCTGCGCAACACCAAGCTGATGAACTTCACCGTCACCGACAATGAGACGGGCGAGGTCTATCATACCCTGGAGGGCGTCTACCTGGCCAAGACCCACTACAATGCCTCCTACGGCATGATCATCCCCACCTTCCTGCAGGCCGCCTACGGCGAGCTGTGGGACGGCAAGACCGCCGATGGCAAGGCCCTGCCCGACGGCACCACCGTCACCTACAAGGCCGAGGCCTGGCTGGACGACGGCGATGATATCATCGACGATACCCTGTCCTTCCAGCTGACCATCGATAACACCGCCCCCGTCATCGAGAACGCCTCCTCCCTCCAGGAGAGCCTGATTTTCGAGGGCGAGCGCACCTACCTGAAGCTGGACATCCTGGAGAACGAGAAGCTGGCTGCCGTGGCCTTCCTGAGCAACGACGGCCGCATCATGGGCAAGTACGAGCTGGAGAACGTCCCCGGTGAGACCCTGAGCCACACCTTCGACATCACCGGCTTCGGCAATTCCTTCTCCATCGTTGCCGCCGACTACGCCGTCAACGAGACGGAGATCGACGCCTTCCTGAACCTGGGCGAGCAGAACAATGCCAAGCCCAAGCCCCAGGCACTGGACCAGAGCCGTCTGTACGGCTGCGAGACCTTCGACTCCGCACTGGTCGAGGGCGGCTGGTTCTCCGCCAACAAGGCCGACTTCTCCGATCCCCGCAACGAGACCTTCGATTCTGCCAACCGCTACTACTCCGCTGAGTATGTCAACGGCTACATCATCGCCCAGAGCGCTGCCACCGGCCACATCGAGCTGGTGATCCCCGGCGGCTCCTACTGGTCCAGCCAGGTCCTGTGCGAGAACCGGGGCCAGATCGGCGACTACGGCGTCTGGGTCCTGTACGACATGGCCCTGGATCACTCCGGCACCCTGTCCGCCGCCTACGGCATCACCTCCGAGACGGACGCCACCGACTCCCTGCTGGCTGTGGGTTGGCTGTATCAGGGCGACCAGAACAACGACGGCCATGACGACGGCTACAACGCCCTGTTCAACATCAAGTTCACCAACTACGGCGCTGTCACCGTGCAGCCCGTCGCCCGCATCGCCGGTACCGGCAAGGCCTCCGACCTGCTGACCCTGGGCATCACCACCGAGGGCGACCCCTACGGCATCGACACCAACGGTATCCTCTACTCCATCGGCAAGACCGTGGAATGGGACGATGAACTCGGCACCAATGTCGTCCGGGTCACCGAGATCGGCACCACCGACTTCGTCTACTATCCCAATTACGGCGGCACCAACGTCATCCAGTCCATGGGCTACGACCACAACACCGACACCATGTACTGGTACGCCCACTCCCAGGTCCCCAACGGCATCTACTACGACAACGTCAACGTCACCTACACCGTTGATCTGGCCACTGCAAAGTGTACCGAGGTCGGCACCTACGGCCCCGGCGGTCAGACCGCCCTGTTCGTGCCCAACGACCTGGAGTCCGACCTGTTCGTGATGGGCGTGGAGCCCACCAACATGGAGATCCAGCCCCAGCTGCTGCAGCTGGTGGAGGGCCAGACCAAGCGTCTGACCATCAAGTGGACCCCCTGGAACGCCGAGCCCGCCGATGTGACCTGGGCCTCTGAGAATGAGGATCTGGCCACCGTGGACGAGTACGGCTTCGTCACCGCCCACGCCGAGGGCACCGCCACCATCACCGCCTCCGCTGACATGATGCTCGAGGGCCACTGGGATGTCATCGACGGCGAGTGGATCTGGGTCGATCCCGCTCCCGGCACCAAGACCGTCACCTGCCAGGTCCAGATCGTTCCGTCTGAGGATGAGCTGTACGGCTTCGTGGCTGCCAACCAGGGCAACCCCTCCAACAGCTCCATCTGGGTCACCTACTCCGACAAGAACCCCCACGACACCACCACCATCGGCAGCTTCGGCTCCTTCTGGAACGGCGGCACCTACTACAACGGCTACGTCTACACCACCCTGACCACCGCCTTTGAGGAGGACAACACCATCCACCAGGGCACCGAGCTGTACCGCAGCAAGGTCACCCAGGGCGCAACTCCCGCCGAGACTGTCATCGGCGAGCCCGAGCTGATCGGCTTCGCCGAGAACCTGGAGATCACCGCTCTGGGCTTCGACTACAACACCGGCCGCATGTACTGCGTGGAGAACCGGTATGTGGGCGGTCTGGGCATCATCGATCTGGACACCGGCGCTGTTGACATGCTGGGCCAGCCCAACGGCGACCTGTCCGGCGGCGTCTATATCCCCGCCCTGTGCGTCACCGCTGACGGCACCATCGTCATCTCCGACGCCGTGGCCAGCCTGTACACCATCGATCCCGACACCCTGACCACCAAAAAGATCCACATCGGCAGCGGCGATCCCTACTCTGCCTTCTACGAGGCCATGTTCTACAACTACAACACCGGCGTCATCTACTGGAATCCCTGTGACGGTGCCGGCAGCTCCCCCCTGTATCTGGTGCAGCTGCCCCAGAACGAGTGGGAGATGGCCAATGTAGTCGACATGGGCGATGTCTGCTCCAAGCAGGGCGCCCAGCAGACCGTCATGTTCGCCATCCCCGAGAATGAGCCCGAGACGAATGTCCTGCCCGTTGAGTCCATCGAGATCGTGGATGGCGATGCCATCACCGGCCTGAAGGGCGGCTCCTTCACCCTGAGTACCGTCACCGTTCCCGCCCGTCCCACCATCCGGACCAGGACCTGGACCTCCTCCGATGAGAGCGTCGTCTCCGTGGACCGCAACGGCACCCTGACCTACAATGGCGTCGGCACCGCCACCGTCACCGTCTCCATCACCAACAAGGATGAGCTGACCTACGGCGGTCCCTTCACCGACTCCATCCAGGTCACCGTCCAGGAGGCCGCCGGTGAGTTCGTGGCCTTCCTGAACTCCGACGAGGGCGGCTCCCAGTACTACGACTTCTGGCTCCACGGCAGCGACTACGATCTGCGCCACACCAGAACCGGTGAGAGCATGATCGCCGTCTACTCCCTGCGCACCGGCACCTACTACGACGGCTGCTTCTACGCCTTCAACGACAAGGGCCAGTTCATGCGCATCAACGCCGAGATCCCCAGCGATTACAAGATCCTGGGCGATGCCAACCTGGACTACTCCAAGTATCAGGTCACCGCAATGGCCATGGACTACGCAAGCGGCACCATGTACGGCCTGACCCTGCCCAGCGACTATGACTACAACAACTGGGAGTCCGAGCAGCATCCCGGCGAGCTGGTCACCATCAACCTGGACAACGGTCAGCTGACCACCGTGGCCGAGCTGGACTTCAGCACCCCCGTCTACGCCCTGGCCTGTGACGACGAGGGCACCCTGTACGCCGCGGGCGGCAGCCATGACATCTACTCTGCCAGCGCCACCATCTACACCGTGGACAAGCAGAGCGGCACGCTGACCGAGTACACCACCATCGCCGGCGGCGTCCACACCGGCGAGACTTACTACGGCAGTGCCCAGTACAACACCCAGATGACCTACGACTTCGGCACCGACCGTCTGTACCTCTACGCCACCACCGATGACCAGAATCGCTCCCGCTCCTACGGCATGTTCATGGTCCAGCTGGGCGACGAGCCTGTGGCCTCCTACCTGGACGGCATCAGCTTGGATCTGCGTGCCGGTTCCGCCATCAAGTACGGCGACGTGTACCTGGGTCTGCTGGCCTTCATCCCCGAGGCCGAGGAGATCCCCGCTGCCCCCGTCAACGGCATCATCCTCAACAAGACCGCAGGCCGCGTGGCCGTGGGCGATACCGCCCAGCTGACCGGCTCTGCCCGTCCCAGCAATGCCGCTGACACCAGCCTGACCTGGTCCTCCTCCGACGAGAGCATCGCCACCGTGGACAGCAGCGGTCTGGTCACCGGCGTTGCCCCCGGCAAGGTCACCATCACCGTCAAGAGCAACCAGACCGGCGTCACCAACCAGTGCTACATCACCGTTGTGGAGCTGACCGGCGAGCAGAGCGTTGCCTACACCGTCTCTGCCAAGTCCGATTCCCTGATCAAGTTCAACCCCGCTCTGCCCGCACAGACCGCCGAGGTCGTGACCACCATGAGCGGCGGCAGCACCATCAAGGCCATGACCGCCGGCGATGGCTGCATCTACTTCATCACGGATTCCAACTTCGCCTACTACCTCTACCGCTTCGACCTGACCACCCAGCAGACCACCAACATGGGTCAGCTGTACCTGTTCAGCCCCCCCAGCGGCCTGGCCTATGATCCTGTGAACAACATGATCTACGCCACCTCCGGCTTCTACATCTTCCAGTTCCAGATGGACAAGCTGAACCCCAACGACTTCAATCAGTACACCAACTACATGATGGACAGCGACTACTGCACCCTGACCGGCGTCACCTGCATCGACGGTGCCGTCTACACCTTCGGCAACGACTACTACTCCTCTGAGCCGAAGATGATGAAGTATTCCGACAAGTACCTCGATGACCGTCAGGTCGTTCTGGAGGGCTTCGAGGTGAGCCTGGTCGACGGAGCCACCGACATCAGCTACGATGCCTCCACCGAGCTGTTCTACCTGACCGACGCCGGTCACAATATCTACACCATGGATATGGACGGCAATGTCGAGGCAGTGGACATCCTGGGCAACGGCATCGACATGAATGGCCTTGCCATCTTCCCCGCCTCCGCTGAGTAAATCCAGCGAGAAACCGCACATCCCTACCCCATAGCGACGGCCGCCCTTTCGGGCGG
This sequence comes from Oscillospiraceae bacterium, assembly GCA_017409645.1. Lineage (GTDB taxonomy): Bacteria > Bacillota > Clostridia > Oscillospirales > Oscillospiraceae > Faecousia. The sequence goes on from JAFQSI010000200.1 coordinate 15,201, forward strand.
CCGTTTTTTGTGTTGCATTCAGCTGTGGATTGGGTTATGATGGTTCCATGATTTTCGGAGGTGTACCCCATGCTGCAAGACCTGACCCACGGCCGACTGGAAAATGAATACCGCCCCGTTCCCCCGCTGGACAGCGACTATGTGATCTGCGTCCGGGGCCGGGACATCCTGCTGCACCGAAGCCGGGACGACACCCTGGAGTTTCCCACCGTTTCCCAGGTCCGCCGGTGGTCCGGGACCTGGACGGCCTGGGGCAGCGAGCCCCTGCGCTACGTCTTCCGGCTCCACGGCGTGGGGTATTACCTGTGGATGGGCCCCGGCGGCAAAGCGGAGGAGCCCTTCCGCTACGAAATGGCAAGATCCCTGCGCCAGACCGTCTCCAAGGAGGTCTGCTACACCGCCATGACCGGCTGGCACCTGTACAACTGGTATAAAAATAACCGCTTCTGCGGCTGCTGCGGCGCAGAAACGGTCCATGATGATGCCGAGCGGATGGTCCGATGCCCCTCCTGCGGCAACATGATCTTCCCCCGGATCTCCCCGGCGGTGATCGTGGCCGTCACCAGCGGAGACAGGCTGCTGCTCAGCCGCTACGCGGGCCGGGGCTATACCAACTACGCACTGCTGGCGGGCTACACCGAGATCGGCGAGACCATCGAGCAGACCGTCCACCGGGAGGTGTTCGAGGAGGTCGGACTCCGCGTGAAAAACCTGCGCTACTACAAGAGCCAGCCCTGGGGCGTGGACGGCAATGTGCTTATGGGCTTTTACTGCGACCTGGACGGCGGCGACGCCATCACTCTGGACGAGCGGGAGCTTGCCATGGCGGGCTGGTATCCCAGAAACGCCCTGCCCATCACCGACGACGGCATCAGCCTGACCCGGGAGATGATCCGCACCTTCGGTGAGGGCAAAGAGCCGAAATAACACAAAGCGCGCTGCATCCGCAGCGCGCTTGTGCTTGTCCTCACTTGATATTTCCGCTGTTCAGTCCGGCCTTCGATTCATCCAGGGGCAGCCAGTCCAGTGCCAGACGGATATGGCGGTCCCAGTAGTCCCAGTCGTGCTTTCCCTCGTCAGCCACATAGTGGTGCCCAAAGCCCGCCCTGGTCAGCACCTCATGGAACAGTTGGCTGCTGGGGAACAGATCGTCCTGCTTTCCGCAGGAGAGATAGATGCCGGGCTTTTCGCCGACGAAATGCTCCGCCAGCCACCGGGGGTTGACGTCGGAGTTTTTGACCTCCTCCCACTTCTCCAGGGGCTTGCCCAGCAGACCGCAGACCTGCTCTCCATCCCCCTCGAACAGGTGGAGCGCCGGGGACAGGGAGATGATCCGGGAAAAGGTATCCGCATATTTCAGACCGTTCCGCATGGCGCCGAAGCCGCCCATGCTCAAACCGCCGATGAAGGTGTCCTCCCGTCTGTCAGACAGGGGGAACATCCGGCGGGTGATCTGAACCAGCTCCTGGCCGATCCACTTGCCGTACTCCGTGTGGAAGCCGGGCCGGTCCACATAGAAGCTGTTCTCACCGGCGGGCATCACCACCGCCAGATCCCGCTCCTCGGCCCAGCGCTGGATCCGGGTGCCGGACACCCAGTCCACATGGCTGCCCCAGAGTCCGTTGAGCAGATACAGGGTCTTATACTTCTTGACAGGCATATACGCCCCCTCGGGCGTCAGCTTGTCCGCAGGCAGGATCACCTGCACCGGGACCGACCGCAGCAGCACATTGGAAACATAGGTAAATTGGATCAGAGCCATAAGGATACCTCCCGGATTGGATTTGACTCCATTATATATCAGGAAATCTTCCATTTCAACTGTAACGTTTCCCCTCCTCCCCGCTCCAACAGACAGGAGGATATCCCCATGGTCAAGCTGCGAAACGCCTACTACTGCAACCTCAAGCTGCTGCTCATCTTTCTGGTGATCTTCGGCCACTGGATCGAGCCGGAGATATGGGAGAACACCGCCCTTTATCAGCTCTACCGTCTGATCTACCTGGTCCATATGCCCCTGTTCGCCTTCCTGTCGGGACTGTTTGTGCAGGAGCCCGCCGGGTGCCTCCGGCAGCTGGGGCGCATCGCGCCCGTGTATCTGCTGTGCCAGACTGCCGCCGTTTTCCTGAAGTGGACCCCCTGGCACACCCCCTGGTGGACCCTGTGGTATCTGCTGAGCCTGTGCTTCTGGCTGGCAGCGTCGGCGCTGCTGCTGAAGCGGAAGCGATGGCGGTGGACGGTCCTTTTCCTCTCCCTCGCGGCAGGCTGTCTGGCCGGGACGGCCCCATGGATCGGGCGGCCCCACTCCCTGAGCCGGACCCTGGTCTTTTTTCCATACTTCTGGCTGGGGGTGATCCTGAAGCCGGATATCCCATGGCACCGCCTGCGCATCCCGGCCCTGGCCGCGCTGCTGCTCCGGCCAGGGATGTCCGTTGTGGTCCTCTACCACGCCGGGCCCTGTGATCCGTGGCTCCGGCTGGAATGTTATGTCTACTCGTTGCTGCTGTCCCTGCTGGTCCTGAGCTGGTGTCCCCGGCGGCGGTTCCCCTGGACCCGGGCGGGAGCGGATACCCTGCCCGCCTACCTGCTCCACGCCCCGGTGGTGGCCCGGCTCAGGCCGGTGCCCCATCCCTGGCTGGCAGCCGCCGTGTTTCTCTATCTCATCCACAAGGCCACCCAGTGGCGCCACCCCTGGGGCATCACCGGAAAGGAGGACCGTCCATGGCCGGTTTCGAAGAACTCTACAACACCCACGGCAAGCCGGTCTACCGGTTCCTCCTGTCCCTGACCGGGGACGAGCCGCTGGCCGAGGAGCTATTGCAGGAGACGTTCTATCAGGCATTTCTGCACATCGACCGCTTCGAGGGCCGCAGCAGCCTGTACACCTGGCTGTGCTGCATCGGCAAAAATGCCTGGCTCCGCGAATGTAAGCGCCGAAGCCGCTACGCCGACACGCCCTACGAGAATCTGGACCTGACCGACCCATCCCCCACCCCGGAAGCGGACCTCCTGCAGCGGGAGCGGAGCCGCCGACTGCGTCAGGCCGTCATCAATCTGGCCGATCCCTACCGGGAGGTCTTCATCCTGCGGGCCTACGGCGGCCTGAAGCTGAAGGAGATCGCCGCACTGCATCAGAAAAGTGAAAGCTGGGCCCGTGTCACCTGGCTCCGGGCCCGAAAGATCATCATGGAGGAATTACGCGATGAAATGGAACTGTGACCTCATTGGGGACCTGCTCCCCCTCTACGAGGAGGGGCTCTGCTCCCCCTCCTCCCGGCAGGCGGTGGAGGAACACCTGGGCGAATGTGATGCCTGCCGCCGCCTGGCTGCGCCGCTGCCCATCGAGGCTCCGCCCGAGACTCCCGCCGCGGACCGGGCCGTGAAACGGAGCATAAAAAAGGTCCGCCGCCGGTGGCTGCTCTCGCTGATCGCGTCGCTACTGGCTGTGCCGCTGCTGCTGATGTCCGTCAACCAGTACCGAGGCCGGGGGCTGTGCTTCACAAACATCGACGACATGCTCACCGCCCGCGCCTTTCTGTCCGCCCTGGAGCGGGAGGACTGGACCAGGGCCGCCGAACTGCACGACTACTCCGACGACTACGAGAGCATCCTGGAGGCGCTGGAGATGACCGTCTCCGACTGGGGCATCCCCTGCACCCCCGTCACCCTGGCCGGCGAAGCTTGGATGCTGAAAAGCTATGCCGCCCGGGAGTACGGCACCCCCCAGACTGCGGAAGACCTTTTCTCCTTCCTCTACAACGGCCGGGGCAATGCCATGCTCACGCCGGAGCTGTGGGCCCAGGTCATCGCCGTGGATCCCTCCGCATTCTTGCAGGAGGGCCGGCAGTACTGGCTCAATGGGGATCTCTACGGCCTGACCGCCACCCCCTGGGGCGACTTCATCACCGGCGAGGCCCGCCGCTATGACACCGCCGCCGAATACTGCCATCATTTCGACCTGATCCCCGCTGCCATTTATGAGGAAGCCAAAGCAGACCTGGAAGCCGAAGCCCAACAGCTCCACGCCCAAACCCACGCCGCCTATGACTATGTGGCCGACATGACCGAGTCGGAATTCCTTGACCATATGGAAAAAAGCTACGCCGCCGATCTTGCAGAATTGTCGGATCAGGTGTCCTTCGACTGCACCGGCTACCAGGGAGCCTACCGGCTCTGGGAAAACGACGGCTGGCATGTCCAGTTCGGCGTGACCCTGACCTACCGGGGAAAATCCCTGGACACCACCATGGCCTTCGGCGTTCAGGACGGCAGGGTCCATATCGTCAGCCTGTCCCACCGGGAGCAGGCCGACTGGCTCGACGAGCTGGAGCGGGCCCTCTACCCCTCCGCCCATCCGGATTATTGAATCCCCCTCCGTCACCTCCGGAAAGCAATATCGAAAGGCCCGCTGCGTGTGCAGCGGGCCTTTTCTCAATCTTCCGTCACAAAATGATGCTCCAGGACGATGAGCCGCTCGATGCGGTTGTCGTCCACCTCTTTCACCAGGATGGTGAAATTCTTATAGTCGAAGGCATCAAAGGGCACCGGCATGGCGCCGATGTTCTCGGTGGCCCAGCCGCCCACGGTGGCGCAGTCGGTGTCCACCTCCTCGTCGTCCAGATCCAGATGTCCGAAGAACTCCGAAAGGTTCAGGTCGCCGGCGCACTCGTAGCGGTCCTTGCCCAGCTCCTGCCAGTCATTGACGATGTCGTCGTTCTCGTCCCAGATCTCGCCCACCAGCTGCTCCAGCACATCCTCCATGGTGACGATGCCGGAAATGCCGCCGTATTCGTCGGCGACCACGGCCATGTGGGTCCGGCGGCGGCGGAACTCGTCCATGATGGCGTGGAGCTTCATGGATTTCGGGATGAAGACCGGCTCCAGCAGCAGGTCCTTAAGGACCACCTCCCGGCCCTCGGCCAGCTCCTTGAGCAGGTGCTTGACATAGAGGATGCCCACCACATGATCCACGGTCCGCTCATAGACGGGATACCGGGAAAACTGCGTCTCGTTGATGATCTCCAGGATCTCCTCCAGGGAGTCGTTCAGCTCGAAGCCCGCCACATCGATCCGGGGGGTCAGGATATCGCCCGCGTCCAGATCGGTGAATTCCAGGGCGGACTGCAAAAGCTCCGTCTCGCTCTCGTCGATGATGCCCTCATCCTCGGCGGTGTCGAGGATGTTCTCGAACTCCTCTTCGGTGATGGTGACGTCCTGGCAGTCCTTTTTCCGCCAGAGGAGGCTGAAGGCCTTCACCACCCAGCTGGTGACCAGCACCGCCGGGAACAGCAGGACCATCAGCACCATCAGAGGCCAGGCGGCCCAGCGGGATATGGTGTCGGAGCATCTTCTGGCGATCATCTTGGGGGTGATCTCACCGATGATCAGGATCAGCACCGTCATGACCACCGTGACGATGGACGACGCCGCATCATCGGAAAGCCGGCCGTTCATCGAGTCCGCCAGCTTCACCGCCAGGACCGTTGCAATGGAGGTGGCGCCGATGTTCACCAGATTGTTGCCGATGAGCAGGGTGCTGAGGGCGTTGTCGAAATGGTCATAGATAAACAGGACCAGTCTTTGGATGCCTTTTGGGTTCTCCCGGTCCTTTTTGAGCTTGAGCTTGCTCAAGGATGTATAGGCGATCTCCGTTCCGGAGAAGAAGGCGGAGCCCATCAGGCACAGCACGATCAGAATGTATTCCATACCGCGCCCTCCTTACAGCAGCTCCAGGCCTTCGCCCAGATCGGACTCGTCCTGGATGTCGCCCACCAGCTCCTCGAGCAGGTCCTCCATGGTGATGATGCCCAGCTTCTTCCGGTTCTCATCCACCACGAAGACCATATGCAGCTTGTTTAAGCGCATCCGCTGCAAAAGCGCGGAGATCTCCGTGTTGCTGTCGAAGACGTAGGGCTTCATCAGAAGCTTGCGCAGGGGGACGGGCTTGCCCGACACATGGAAGCTCAAAAACAGGTTCACCGGCAAAATGCCCACGATGTTGTCCCGGTTGCCCTCGTAGACGGGCAGGCGGGAGTAGGGCAGGGTCGTGGCCAGCTTCACCAGCTCCTCGGTGGGGGTGGCGCTGGAAACGGCCTCCACAAATTCGATGGGGATCATGATGTCCTTTGCATGCTTGTCCCGGAACTCCATGGCGGAGTTCACCAGCTCCATCTGCTCCGGATCCAGCACGCCCTCGTCGCCGATGGTCTCGATGATGGAGATCAGATCTTCTTCGGTGACGGTGCTGCTGTCGCTCTCCGCGAAGAATTTGGACAGCACATTGGAGATGCCGGAAAAAATGGCGGAGATGGGGGTCAGCAGCCGGACCAGCATCCGCATGCTGCCCGCGAACAGCAGGGCGATCTCCTCGCTTCTGGCCCGTGCCAGGCTCTTCGGGAGCATCTCCGCGAAGAGATAGACGATGACCGTGGTGACGACGGTGCCCGCCGCCACATATTGCTCGCCCACCTGCCGCAGCACCAGCAGCGCCGACAGCGACGCACAGGCCGCGTGGAACACATTGTTGCCCACCAGGATGGTGGTCAGGGTCTTGTCGAACCGATCACAGATCCACAGGGCCTTCTGGGCCCGCTTGTTGCCCTTGTCCGCCAGGGTCCGCAGCCGGACCTTGCTGACGGCGGTATAGGCCGTCTCCGAGCAGGCAAAATAGGCCGAACACATCAGAAAAAACACATACAGGAACAAACTCGCCGGGTCCAAAGAAAACCAACTCCTTAAAAATACGTTCCGGCACAGGGCCGGACATCCAACGACATTGTACAATGAAAGCAGACAATAATCAAGGGAATTTATCGAAAACCACAAACGCGCAGGACCGACCGGTCCTCCGCGTCAATGTGTCAACAAAGACCTGTAGGGGAGGGTCATGACCCTCCCGCAGATTTTGCGGAGCAAAATCTGTTCGCCGTCAGGCGAAAAATAGAATTCTTTCCCTTCGGGAAATCCGAAAAACTACGTTTTTCGGCGGGCTGGTCATGACCCGCCCCTACAGGGAATACCCGGCATGGGGTTCTTCGACATACTGAAGCGCGGAGGACCATGCAGTCCTCCGCGTTTGTTATTGCAGCAGCTCCTCCGTCAGCCGCAGGATCTCCGGGGCCAGCCGCTCCCGTTCCCGGCGGTTGATCCGCTGATAGGCCGGGTAAGCCATACCGGTCAAAGCCATGCCCACCAGACCCAGCGGGATCCCCGGCAGATACATCGCCCATACCAGACACAGACTCATGCCCGTGCCCAGGATCAGCAGCCCCAAAACGCCCAGCGTCAGCGCCGCCGCGGTGCCCTTCCGGGTCACGCTTCTGTCCAGCTCCCGCAGCCGCTCCAGCTTGCTCGTCTCCCGGGGCTGGTATTTTTCCCGGATCCGGCGGATCTCCTCCTGCTCCGGGGCCGAATAGGTGTATTCAAAGGAATCAGACATCCGTTTCCCTCCTTATCTCATTTCGTCTCTTTCTTCCGTGGAGCAGCATGCCCAGGGCGCCCAGCACCACCAGCAGACAGACCGCGCCGCCGGTGAAGCAATTCATCAGCGTCTGGTGTTCAAAATCCTGACCAAAGGCAGCGAACAGCCCTGTCTGCAGGGCAAACAGGCTCATCATCGCCTCGATCAGATCCATGTTCCAGGCCACCCCCTGAATGGGGGACCGGCTTTTTCTGCACAGGATCACCCGGGTGATGGCGATGGTCAGCTTGTAAAAGGTATAGGCCGCCACAGCAAAGACCATCAGCCCAGGGTACTGCTCTCCATGCCCCTTCCAGATCATCTCAAACACCATCACGGACATCCACAGATTCAGGGCCAGCAGCAGTCCGCCGCACAGCTCGTAGACCCGCCAGCCGGTCCGCAGGCGGCGGTAGTCGTCGCCGATCCCGGCGATGCGGCGCTCATAGCCCACCAGGATCCCCAGGATCAGCGCATTGACCAGATAATATCCGCCGTTGCAGAGCATCCAGCCCGACCGCAGGAACAGACCCATGATCAGGTGGAACAGGCCGTAGCAGACATTGACGCCCAGCGACAGCATCAGCGACCGGACAAAATCCTTTTTCGGCTCCAGGGGGAAGCGGATCCGCCGCTCCTGGGGCGGCTTCCTGACCCAGGCAATGAACCGCGGGTACCCCCAGATACACGCCGTCACCAGAGCATAAAAGGCCAGCACATATACAGGATAGGCAAACCATCGGGATTCCCATTCGTTCAGAAAAACACAGACCAGGGCGCAGCCGGACACTCCGCCCAGCAGCAGCACCAGATATCCCGGCAAAAACAGCCATTTATTGATCCGTTCCATGCTGCCCCCTTTCCAGCCGCACCGTGAAGGTGCTGCCCTTGCCCAGGGTGCTGGAGACGGTGATGACGCCGCCGGTGATGTCCACCACCCGCTTCACCAGAGCCAGCCCCAGGCCGTTTCCCGCGGTCGCATGGGCCGTGTCTCCCTGGTAGAATTTTTCAAAGATGTGCCGCCCCGTCTCCGGGGTCATGCCGCAGCCGGTGTCCGTCACCCGCACCACGGCCCAATCCCCATCCGCCGTCAGCTCCACCGTGATTTTTCCACCCCGGTCCGTGAATTTCACGGCATTGGAGATCAGATTGCTCCAGACCAGATTCAGCAGCTCCGGGTCCGCCTCCACCTGAATGTCCTCAGCCAGAGAACAATCCAGCTCCCGCTCCTCCCAGGCTGTCTCAAACTGCAGCAGACATTCCGCCAGCTGCTCCCCCAGGTCGAAGCACCGGACCTGGGGAAATATCTGCTGGTTTTCCAGCTTGTTCAGCTTCAGGATGTTGCTCACAAGCGCCGCCATCCGGATGGCTGTCCCTTCGATGGCTTCGGCGTACTCCCGCCGCTGCTCCGGCGGCAGCGTCTCATCCTGAAGCAGCACCGCGTAATTCTTCATGACCGCCAGGGGCGTTTTCAGCTCATGGCTCACATTGGAAATGAAGTCGGTCTTCAGCGTCTCCACGCTCTCCAGCTCCCGGGCCAGGCGATCGATGCCGCAGCAGATCTCCCGGAAGCCGATCTCGGAAAAATCCCGCATATCCAGCCTCCTGTCCAGCTCCCCCCGGCCCATCCGCTCCAGGGCGTCGACGATCCGCTTCAGGGGCCGTTCCACGGCGATGTGCCGCCGCAGGGCGTCGATGCCGCAGGCGATGGCCGCCATTCCCAGCGTCCACAGGAAGGTCTGGGGCGCATTCTGCCGGACCAGCTCCTCCGGCAGCTCCATGTCCGCGCAGAAGAGCAGGACCGAGCTGGTGGTCACCAGGACCACCACCAGATAAAACGACACAAACCGGCTGATGTTGAACAGCACCCGCTCTCCAAATGTCCGGTGCTTCATTTGATCACCGCCTTGTAGCCCAGCCCGTGGACGGTGACGATCTCGAAATCACGGCAGTCCGAAAGCTTGCTGCGCAGCTTGGTCATGTACACATCCACCGCCCGCGGACCAGAGGTGGTGTCCACGCTCCAGAACTCGTCCATGAGCTGGGTCCGGGTGAAGGTCTTGCGCGGATACGACAGCAGCTTGAAGAGCAGACTGAACTCCCGGTTCGTCAGGCTGATCTCCTCTCCGCGCAGGTAGGCGGTGCGCTCATCGGCGTCCATGACGAAGCTCCCCACCGTCAGGCGGCGGCTGGATGCGATCTTCGCCCGGCGCAGCAGGGCCCCGATCCGCAAAAACATCTCATCGAGATCCACCGGCTTGACCATATAGTCGTCCGCCCCCACCCGGTAGCCCCGCTGCCGGGATGCAAAATCCTCCCGGGCGGTCATAAAGAGGATGGGGATATTCTCATTCAGGCTCCGGACCGTGGCGGCGAACTCAAAGCCGTCGATGCCGGGCATCATCACATCGGTCACGATCAGGTCGAAGACCGTCTCATACATGGCGTCGTAGGCCGCCTCCGCACCGGGGCAGCCGGTGGCAGCATAGCCGCTGCGGCCCAGAAAGTCGCAGACCGTCCGGTTCAGATCCGGATCGTCCTCCACGACAAGGATACGAAACATGGTATTCCCTCCCAGGGTAGTTTCTTTTTATTATAGCACAAAATGTTTCCGTATTGTTTCAAAAAATCCCGGAAGCGGTGAACTGCTCCCCGTCAAGTGGACAGTGAAATAAAACAAAATATTTTTGTACTTCCGGTGACTCGGTTTGGGTTGCCGGAAGTTTTTTATGCAGCCAGAAGATAGTTCTGGTGCTTTTCCATTGGCGTCAGGACGCCCAGA